>NZ_JBHFNP010000277.1:0-65793 GCF_041929235.1 Microseira sp. BLCC-F43 | reverse complement strand
ATGTTGAATTACGGATTTATGACTTAAAAGTCTGGACTTTTTCTGCACCTTAAAAAATCAAATAACTGAGTATGGGGGGGCTGGAGAGCTTCCCCCAGTGCCGTGGCAAGTCTACCCCCGGTAGTAAATTACTGGGGATTCCTTTAAAGAAGTTCAAAAAAGGCTGCTGTGGATTAAGTCACGATATACTGCATCCAGGTAATTTATACCTATAACCCGTTTGAAGTGCTCTATAAGCGAACAACAGAGGTGAGTTATTTTACCTGATAGATGAACCAACCGCAAGACCAGAACCAAGAGCAAAGTATAATCGCTATTGCCGGTAGCAGGGATGAGGCTTTACAGGGGAACTGGCAGTTTATCACCTACCCTAACAGGGAAGAAGCGCTGAAAGCCTTACAGTATCCCAGTCTGTTTTGAAATCGAGGTCTTAGGATCTCAGGCGTGAATCTTTATGAACGTAAAGCCTTCAGCGATAATCCTGAAGGCTAATTTTTTTATTTAAATATTTTGAGAGCTTTTGCCTATCGGAAGATAGATGAAGCTTACTTCCTAAAGGCAGATTTTTTCTCAAAAATTTTTAACTAATTTGGATAGGGTTTGGCTACCACATGATAGCCGAGCGCTAATTCATTTTAAGAAGAGATATAGCTCATATGAAATCCTTACGAGTCTGTTTTTTATATGTACACGATTATTTAGATATAAATGCTTGGTCAGGTACTATTTATTATATGCACAAAGCATTAACAGAAAGAAATATACAAGTTGTGGGTCTTGGAAAACCACCAAAAAAGTATTCGCTTGGGCAGAAAATATTAAATAAGTTGTGTCAGAAAAACGAGTCAGTAAAAATAGGATATTCTCGTTACATTGCCGAGTGCAAAGAATTGGCATCTATCTTGCAAAAGCAGCTTCTAGAAACTCCATGCGATGTAATTTTTGCGCCCGTGGCTAAAAGAGAAGTAGCTTTGGTTAAAACAAATATTCCCATAGTTTATTGTTCAGACGCTACCTGTTCTTTATATCTGAAAGATTATAGAATTGAGTTAGATCCAGAACAAATAGAATGGGAAGAAAGAGAAGAAGCGATCGCAATATCAAAAGCGAGTAAGTTAGTATATCCCTCCCGATGGGCTGCGAATTCAGTTACGAGTGACTATCAGGCTGAACGAGATCGGATAAAAATAATTCCTTTTGGGGCAAATATAGACGAGTCTCAGTTGGCAAACGAAGTATTATCAAAAAAGCAAAATCAAGTTTGCCGCTTGTTATTCGTGGGCAAAGATTGGGAGAGAAAAGGAGGTAATTTAGCAGTTGAAACACTAATATGTTTGCATAAAATGGGAATTGATGCCGAATTAGTGATGGTAGGAAGTAAGTTACCAGATGAAGTGAGATCGGACAATCTGACAGTCATTCCTTATTTGAACAAAAACGATCCTCAACAGCGACAGCAACTCAACGAACTGTTTTTAAGGGCAAATTTCTTGATTTTTCCAACTCGTGCTGACTGTTCGCCGATTGTAATTTGTGAAGCAAACGCATTCGGTTTGCCTGTTATAACAACCGAGGTTGGAGGAATTCCTACAATTATTGAAAACGGAAAAAACGGCTATATGCTGCCATTCTCTGCAACGGGGAATGACTATGCTAATCTAATAGCAAAAATTTTCTCAGCTCGGGCATTGTATAATCAATTGGTACTATCTTCAAGAGCAGAGTACGAGACGCGGTTAAACTGGAATAAATGGGCAGAAAGTATGGAACAAGTGTTTGTCAGTCTGGTAAATTATAATCTTAAGCAGCCTGCTGGTTCAGCAAGATAGTAATGACAAACTATGCAGCCGCTTTGGCTGGGGAATTCGGTCAAGCTCAAACAAAATTTCCTGTTGGTTGACAGATTGTTCTAGGTGTTGGGCATAGTGGTGAGACTGTCGCAGCTTGGGAGGTGAGAAAGTAGAAGAGGGCGATGCGATCGCGCATCATTCAGTATAATAGATACCGGCTTGCCAAAGTATATTTATGCTGTCCCACCCCCAACTACTAACCGATCCATTTTTGCAATGCCCAACAGAGAATTCTGTGCGGGTTGTTTGGTTTACCGAATTCCCCGGTTCCCATCATATTGTTGCCTATGGTGAGAATTTTAGCCAAATAGTTACCGCAACTACGACTAAATTAAGTCGGGCGAGGGAAGATCAAAATTCCCAGGTAGAGCAAGTTTATCAACAAACCACAAGAAGCCATATCTGGCGACAAGAAGCAGAAGTAACAGGACTAATCCCCAATACCAAAGTTCCTTATCGCGTTACTAGCGTCAGGGAAGATGGGCAAAGCGTCAGCAGTAATACGTTTGCTCTAGCACCCAAACCGCTACCGGGAATGCCCCTCAAAATTTTACTCACTTCTGACCATCAACTAAAGCCGATGACGGCTGCGAATCTGCAAAAGGTAGTAGAGACAGTCGGAGTTGTTGATGCTGTTTTCTTTGCAGGTGACTTGGTAAATGTGTCGGATCGCGCTTCGGAATGGTTTGACGATCGTCGGGGTTGTGCTTTTTTTCCCTGTCTGCAAGGGCGGGCAAATTATCAATTAACTAAAAATAATATTCAAACCCTTTATCACGGGGGAGAATTGCTGCAAAATGCCCCCATTTTTACCGCAATTGGCAACCACGAGGTGATGGGTCGCTTTTCGATGGATAGCAGTTTGGATGACCAATTTGATAATACCTTGCCCCGTGAAGTTGCCGAAAAAATCTTCACTCCTCGGATTTTGAACCCGGATGTACGGAATTCTCAGGATTCTTGCTTGGGTAAGGGGGATGATTGGGTGAAGGATTATTCTTTTAATACGGATACTTATGAGGAGATTTTTACCTTGCCTGAGAGTCACGCAGGAGGAAAGAAATATTATGCCGTGACGTTTGGAGATGTGCGGTTGGTGGTATTGTACGTAACGAATATGTGGCGGACGCCTTCCCTTGCGGCTAATGCGAGGGGGAAGTATTCTGAATCCAAACCGACGCTAAACAACCCGGAAAATTGGGGATACGGTCAGCATATCTTTGAACCGATTAAACAAGGCAGCACCCAGTACCAATGGTTGCAAACCGAACTCAACAGCGTTGAATTTAAACGGGCAAAATACAAAGTCGTGATGTTCCATCACCCACCCCATACCTTGGGCGATAATATTGTTCCCGCTTATACCGATCCGGTACAAATAATTGAACGCGACGCCGATGGCAATATTCAAGCAGTGCGATACGAGTATCCAAAACAACAAGATTACATCATCTGCGACCTCGTGCCGCTGCTAGAAAAATCTGGCGTGCAGCTAGTATTGTACGGTCATTCACACCTGTGGAATCGCTTTGTTAGTAACAACGGCACTCATTATTTGGAAACTTCTAATGTGGGGAATTCTTATGGTGCGGCGCTATCAGAAAAACAGCGACCCGTACCAAATGGCTACCAACAGGAGTATACTGCTACAGGGAACCCGTATGAGTTAGAACCTGTCGTGCCAGCGATCGCGCCGCTCTTCGGCTCCGATGGTCAACCGTTACCCTATGTAGCGAGTAACGATATCACAGCTTTCAGCATTTTGGACACGGAAACCGGCATAGTCAGCAGTTATCGCTTCGATACGAGAAATCCAGACCGAGAGGTGCTAAAGTTTGACGAATTTCGCTTGAAATCAAATAAGTAGGGGCACGGCAGGCTCAACTTTGATGCTGGCGCCACAAATTTAACTCGCCTTGTCCCTTGCCGATTCTCTACCTTAAAGGGGATTATAAGAGCTTGGATTTACGTTAAAATAATTAACCTAGTCTCGTTGTGTCGATTTTGCTGCCAAATCGGCGGCGATCGAGCAACGATGGGTTACCTTCCCTGTCTAAACCTGCCCAAGGTGCTAAAAAATAGGCAGGTAACTCTGGATTATCTGTGGCAACGAAAGTTGTTCAAACAGATTCTAAGGTTGGCTCGACCTAAAGATACGCCTGTGGACTGGAAGTGAAAACCCCAGGATGAAGCAGGAAATAGACACCGAACCCCACAAACGGGTTTGGCTCAGTTCTAGAGAGCAAACATGTAGGTGTAAACTACTCGTTACTAGAGTGCGTATACATCCACAGGAGGCAAAAAACCTACCAAGATAACTACCAGGAAACAATTCGCATGGTCAATCAGAAATCAGCAACGGCAGAAATTGGCTTTAGCCACGAAGATTTTGCAGCTCTATTAGACAAGTATGATTATCACTTTAGTCCCGGTGATATAGTAGCCGGTACAGTATTCAGTATAGAGCCGCGCGGCGCTCTGATTGACATAGGTGCTAAAACAGCAGCATATATTCCGATTCAGGAGATGTCAATTAACCGCGTAGACGCTCCGGAAGAGGTTTTACAATCAAACGAAACCCGCGAGTTCTTTATTCTTACCGATGAGAACGAAGATGGACAACTAACGCTTTCTATTCGTCGCATAGAATACATGCGCGCTTGGGAGCGAGTGCGTCAATTGCAAGCAGAAGACGCCACTGTGCGTTCTCAAGTATTTGCCACCAACCGGGGGGGAGCGCTGGTACGGATAGAAGGACTGCGAGGGTTTATACCGGGGTCTCATATCAGTACCAGGAAGCCGAAAGAAGATTTAGTGGGAGAAGAACTGCCCCTGAAATTCTTAGAAGTAGATGAAGATCGAAATCGTCTGGTATTGTCCCACAGAAGGGCATTAGTAGAACGCAAGATGAATCGCCTGGAAGTAGGCGAAGTGGTGATCGGTTCGGTGAGAGGAATCAAACCATACGGTGCGTTCATCGATATTGGCGGCGTCAGCGGTTTATTGCACATTTCCGAAATATCCCACGAACATATCGATACGCCTCATAGCGTGTTCAATGTGAATGACGAAATTAAAGTCATGATCATCGATCTAGATGCGGAACGGGGTAGGATTTCCCTGTCAACCAAACAGCTGGAACCCGAACCAGGGGATATGATCCGCAATCGCGATCGCGTGTACGATATGGCAGAAGAAATGGCGGCGAAGTATCGCGAACAGCAAAAAGCCAAACAGCAAGGTGAAGTAGCTGAAGCACCACCCGCAGCTGCGGTTCTGGCGACGGAAGAAGAAGCAGTGGAAATCCCAGAAGCAATGGAAATCCCAGAAGCAGTGGAAACCCCAGAAGCAGTGGAAACCCCAGAAGCAGAGGCTTTACCCTTAGTTCAAGAGTAAGCGATAGCTCAGTTGTGGTGAAATACAACTAGCTTTCCAAAAGAGGGTAATTCCCTCTTTTTTTTGCTCAAATCTACAGGAGCATCACTAAATCGCCAAAAATTTAACTAAACTTAACCCTCGCAACGAGGAGGTATTTTTATTTATATGGAGCAAAAGAGGTTGGTGACAATTCGCTGTCGGGACAAAACCTTTGCCAATATCTCTGCCATTATTTTTGATAAAGACGGCACTTTGGAAGATTCCGCAGAATATTTGAGACAGTTAGGACAAAAGCGATGTCGTGCCATCGATGCCCAAATTCCCGGTGTTGGCGATCCTTTATTAATGGCATTTGGCATCAATGGGGATACCCTCGATCCTACCGGGTTAATCGCCGTTGGCAGTCGCCGCGAAAACGAAATTGCCGCCGCTGCCTATATCGCCGAAACTGGAAGGGGATGGATCGAATCCCTGTCTATTGCCCGTCGCGGGTTTGAAGAAGCCGATCGAGTTTTGCAAAAAACTGCCCCCTCTCCCCTGTTTGTCGGCTGTTTGGAAGTGCTGCAATTTCTCTCAAAAGCTGGGCTAAAATTGGGGATTCTTTCGGCGGCTAGAACATCACGAGTTAAAGAATTTGTCAAGTACTATCAATTGGGAAATTGCATTCAGTTACAAATGGGGGTGGATGAAGCGCCAAGTAAACCCGATCCGGCTTTATTTCTGCAAGCTTGCCAGACACTAGGAGTCGAACCAGGTGCTACTTTAATGGTCGGAGATTCGGCAGCGGATATAGAAATGGCGCAGAAAGCTGGTGCAGCCGGTTGTATTGGCATATGCTGGGGAAATCCAGAAGCGGCGCATTTGGCAGCGGCGGATGTAGCAATCGCGCAACTAGACGAAATCCAAATCGTTTAGTCCTGTTTGACCCATGACCCCACTCTGTGAAGAATTGTTAAAGGAGATTCGGGGCGGGTTTTACCAACCAATCAAAGAAGCCACGCAATATGTTGTTAAACCCGTCCCTACTTCCGCCAATAACTCAGCAAATTTCTCAGGTAGAACCTGATGGATCGTAAGCTTCATCAGGATCAAACAGTAAAAATACTGAATCTTTACAAACCTTTGATAGAAATATTGTTATGATGACTGGTTAAAAGAAACGGGAAGAATGATGCGCCCACTCATACCCGGTATAGGGTAAAACGCTTTGGGTGCAACTGCGCGTCGCAGTTTGCACTAAAATAGCGCGAGTACCCCAATCACAGGGGAGTTAAAGCTTGTGGACGCGCTTGGCGCGGCTTCCCGCACCCGTTGAGTGAGTTAAAACGCCATGACATGAGAATGTAAGACACCAATAGGGGAAACCTAAAAGGGAGATTCTCAGTCCAAAAATTCCCCGCTATTGATGTGGGGGATGGTCAAAGTGGCTGAACCTAGCTCAAACAATTCGTTTTCCTATCTAATATTCCAGGAGGAATTACCATTGTCTCGTCGCTATCTATTTACCTCCGAATCTGTTACCGAAGGTCATCCTGATAAAATCTGCGATCAAATTTCCGACACTATTTTAGATGCGCTACTCACCGAAGACCCGAAAAGCCGCGTCGCCGCCGAAGTCGTAGTTAATACAGGCTTAGTCCTGCTGACAGGGGAAATTACCACCAAAGCCCACATTAATTACATCGATTTAGCCCGCAAAAAAATTGCCGAAATTGGCTACACGAATGCTGAAAACGGCTTCTGTTCCAATAGTTGTTCCGTATTGGTGGCGTTAGACAGGCAATCCCCTGACATCGCCCAAGGCGTCAATACCGCCCAGGAAACCCGGGAACAGTCCAGCGATGAGGCATTTGACGCCGTTGGCGCGGGAGATCAAGGCATCATGTTTGGCTTCGCCTGCAACGAAACCCCAGAACTGATGCCCTTACCGATCAGCATCGCCCACCGTGCCGCCCGACGACTGGCAGCGGTCCGCAAAACCGGGCAACTGCCTTACCTGCGTCCCGATGGCAAAACTCAGGTAACGGTAATCTACGAAGATGGTAAACCCGTCGGCATCGATACGATTCTGATTTCCACCCAGCACACTGCCACCATTGGCGACATCAGCGACGAAGCCGCCATCCAAGCCAAAATCAAAGAAGACCTCTGGGAAGCAGTCGTACAACCCATCTTTACCGATATTGCGATCAAGCCAGATGCACAAACCCGCTTCCTTGTCAACCCCACAGGCAAATTTGTCATTGGTGGCCCCCAGGGAGATGCTGGTTTAACAGGTCGTAAAATTATCGTCGATACCTACGGCGGTTATTCCCGTCACGGCGGCGGTGCTTTTTCCGGCAAAGACCCGACAAAAGTAGACCGCAGTGCCGCCTACGCCTGCCGCTACGTAGCGAAAAATATCGTCGCTGCCGGGTTGGCAGATAAGTGCGAAATTCAGTTAAGCTACGCTATCGGCGTTGCCCGACCTGTCAGTATGACAATCGAAACTTTCGGAACTGGAAAAGTGGATGATGACAGGTTGCAGGAGTTGGTCAAAGAGCATTTTGAACTGCGTCCGGCGGGAATTATCCACGCCTTTGGTTTACGCAACCTGCCAGCAGAAAGGGGCGGTCGTTTCTACCAAGATGTAGCCGCTTACGGTCATTTTGGTCGCACAGATATAGAGTTGCCGTGGGAACAAACTGACAAAGCACCGCTGTTGAAAGAAGCGTTGGCGCAACAGCTTTCTGCTTCAGTAGTGTAGGAAGATAAAAGAGCGATATCGCTCTTGATTTGTAGGGTGCGATCTGAACGCACCCTACGCTTTTTAGACCTTGACTGAGATTAAATTCAGATTTTTACTAAAAAAAATAAATCCAATTTCATAACGATAGAAGTTGTTCGATAAATGAAAAGTAAAAGTCTACTAACAACAGCTTTGTATAACTGCTTGTGCTGGCTTCGGGTTGATTCCGGTGGAAAAGGCTTTGAGTCAGCAGGTCGCTTGTGACCCATAGGGTCGTTGCTTCCAACGTCAAGTTTTCGGCGATTCTTACGGTCGGTGCTTCCAAGGGTGGATTCCGTATAGGTCTCCTGCAAACAATGGGTCATCGGAAGCGAGTACCTGTGCAATGGCAGCATCAGGAAATCAACTTGCCCAACTAATGGTTGCTGGTCAATGGATTGACTGTCGAAGGTACAGGTATCCTGACGTTCGTAGAGAGGGGCAAATGTTACAGCAGCGACTTAACAATACCATTAACAATCTTCGACAACCTTAGCTATAAATTTAAATAGCTGGTTTCTGGTGTTAACAATTGTTATCCCTTTTTCCTGAGAATACCAGGGAGAGCGGTGCTTGCCCCGTAGCGATCGCTATTGCCTTCCCTTAGAATGTAAAAAGACTATTATCACAGCAAGTCGAAACATTCCGATTGCGATGTTATTCATATGACTATTCTCGAATCAGCGATCGCCAAATTGCAGCAACTTCCAGAGTCAGCTTTGCCTGAAGTCAGCGACTTCATCGACTTTTTGATGCACAAGCATCAATCTAGAATAGCTGATGGCATCCAAGACGATATTGCTAAAGCTTGGGCAAAATGGTTCGAGGGGGTAGATCTTTTGGAAGTAACGACTACTGAGCAAAACAGCGAATATCAGCAACTGCTACTCAACAAGTATCGGCAACAAGGTCTAGAACTATGATCCTATGCGATGCAGGGGTTTTATTTTGTCTGGTAGATCGCACTCAGCCTCAGCACGTTGCTTACCAAAATGCGGTTATGCGTTTGGCAAAGCCTCTCCTTACAACCTGGTCATGCCTGACAGAAGCTATGTATCTTTCTCTGCATCGAGGCGGATGGATGATGCAAAAACAGTTGGGTCAGATTCTTTTAGATCAACTGCTAACAATTTACCATATTCAGGAAGGTGAATACAGCCGTTTACTGGAACTGATGGAACAGTACCGCGATCGACCAATGGATTTGGCTGATGCCACCCTAGTTTTGACGGCTGAAAAAACAGGGTATCGTCAAATTCTCACGCTTGATGCTGATTTCTTATTTTATCGTATTGGCAATCGGGATACCTTTGACATCATTCAAGTTCGCTGAAAACATTTCAATCCTTGCGGTTACCATTGTTTTTCATAGAAAGAAACCCGGTTTCTTGGCGTCAGTCCTGACTCAGATAAATTAACCCATGCAAGCATTAAAACAACAAGCGAGGAAACTTAAAAAAGAAACATATGCGATTTATTTAGCTTGTAAAGACCCCAGAGTTCCCTGGTATGCAAGGTTGTTGGCTGGGTGCGTTGTTGCCTATGCTTTTAGTCCGATTGACTTGATTCCAGATTTTATTCCAATCATTGGTTATTTAGACGATTTAATTATAGTGCCGCTCTTGATTTGGCTGGTATTAAAGATGATTCCCGCTGCTGTTTTAAACGAGTGCCGCCAGAAAGCAGAAGCAGCTATGAGCGCAGGTAAGCCTACCAGTAAGATAGCAGCGGTTATTATTGTTTTGATTTGGATAGGTTTGGGGATTTTAATTGTTGTTTGGATGGGGCGAATTTTGAAAGGTTGATTTGTCAAGATTGCAGAAAATATGAAGATACCAGACGATTACATTGAAAAAATTCGCGCTGTTTATCCCAACTCTTCATTAGAGCGCGTGGAGTTTAACCAGGATGGAATGAACAATGATGTAATTATCATTGACCAGCAATTAGTGTGTCGATTCCCTAAAACAAAGTGGGCAAAACAAACCTTGGCGATAGAAGTCAAGATTTTGCAGTTGGTACAATCGTTTATTGACCTACCTATTCCGCAGATCGAGCTTGTGGAAGAGGATTTTGTCAGCTATCCCTTTATTGAGGGTGAGCCACTTTCTCGAAATAAGTTACTGAGGTTAGAATCATCCGCTCAGGAAAAAGTAATTGCACAGTTAGGTGAGTTTTATCAGCAACTACACAGCATTCCCAACGATGTTCTCGAAACATCTGGAATTGCGGCTTCAGTTGCCGAACGCACTCGCGAAGATATGTTGCATCTTTATCAAAAAACTCAGGAAATTCTTTTCCCATATCTATGGAAACACCAACGCACTTGGGTTCACGAACACTTTGAGCCGCTGGTCGAGGGCAATTTAACGCTAGAGGCTTCTCCTGTTTTAATTCACGGCGATCTAGGGTGCTACCATATTCTGTTTAATTCAGAACAACAGAGGATTAGCGGCATTATTGATTTTGGCACAGCAGGTTTGGGGAATCCAGCGATTGATTTTGCCAGTTTACTGGATAATTATGGCGAACCTGTCGTGAAGCGGATGGCGCCATACTATTCAGATTTAGAGAGTTTGATCGATCAAGCTCGTTTCAGAGCTGGAACAGTTTGGTTACAGTGGGCGCTGATGGGGGTTCAACAGCAAGATACTGAGTTGCTATTAGCCCACATTGGCAGTTCGGCTAGAGATATACAGCCTTTAGGCGTTCCGTGGTGAACGGTGGCGCAATCATACCTTGAGCAGAGATGCTTGCAGAGGCAGCGATCGCTTTTCTTATTTTATCGTATTGGCAATCAAGATACCTTTGACATCATTCAAGTTCGCTGAAAACATTTCAATCCTTGCGGTTACCATTGTTTTTCATAAAAACCCGGTTTCTTGGCGTCAGTCCTGACTCAGATAAATTAACCCATGCAGGCATTAAAGTTTGGTGTCTGCGGCGGGTATCCTGTTGACGATGTTAGGTGTGGGTGGTTTGATGGGATGGATGGGTTAACAGAGAATCAAGAGTTACCAGGGAAAACATGGGTATCAAACAGAAGGCAGACGACGCGAGGAAGAAGGCATACCAGAAAGTTATTGCCACTAAGCTTCTTGATGGAATAGATCAGTTTCTTTTGTTAATAAATTTTTACCTTCTTAAAACAAGAATAAAAATCGACACTCTACAGTAAGAATAAAAATTTTTACAATCAGGAAGGCATATTCAAAAAAGAGGAATAACTTTATATTGACAACAATATTCCAGAATAATTAAAGGATGTTTTGTCAGCTTTAGATCGCGGTGGCAGAGGAAAGCTTTTGGATGTTGGAATTCGAGGTTTTGAGAATAATAGTAATCAGTTTACCGTCAAACAGGTTTCAGATATTATTAAAAAGCGTCTTCAAGAAGCAAAGGATAAGCAAGATTTAACGGAGTATTGGAGTTTCAGCGCTCCTATCTATAATATTTTCTAAATTCAGAACCAAACAATTCAAAAAAACTAGATATTTGGGCATTCGCAGATCGGTTTTACCCAGGCCAAATTCCACCTAAAAAATATCTACCTAATCTACAATAATTTTCATGGGATGCTTGTAATGAATGGCTGCTAAACTCGATAGCCAAGAATATCGATCATCTGGAAAAACTAGCAGATTTTATTAAATATATTAACTCCGAGGAAAATACAGCAATTGAATGGCTTGATAACTTTAGCTATTTTGTAGCCAACCAGTATGAGAAAATCCTTGAATTGTCTGCTATTCTACCTAATCAATCTGGGTTATTCATGCACAGGAAAGCTCTGAAAAAGGATGGCGTTATTCCAGAATATTTGAAGTAAATTATTGAGATTTTAACTTCTAATTACTCGAATTATTTTCGGATTGATAGAAGTTTGAAAAGAGTTGAATAGTTATTTGATAAAGAAGAAACAAAAACGATTGAAGACATCGCTATAGAAATTGACAAAGCCATAAAAGAGTGGGAAATGGAAGATAAAACAGGCGAGCCAAAATTTACCAAAGTCATTACTGGCATGATTGAATGGTCTAAAAATAAAACAGATAGGGAAGTTGAAAAACTATTTAGTTACTTTTATAGCCATAAAGCCGAACTTCTACTGAAGACATTGGATGATAGCGAAGTCAGTAGTGGAATTTTCACGATTCTTAATCATCGGGAGAAACTATCAGTTTTAACCTCTTTAGCAGAGAATCCTGACATATCAGAACAAGATTTGCAATACTTTGCTCAAAATCCGGCACAATTCAAAGAGTTTAAAGAATTTCGAGAACTGATTTATCAGGAATAATTTCAGGCTTTTAATGTTTTGAAACAATAATTTTACTGACAATAGATTAGTGAATTGGTAGAAAATAAGGATAAATTGGATGTCTTAAAACATTTACAGGATTCTGCTGAGGCTGGTGATATGTCAGCGTTGATTTGGGCGGAGGAATTGGGGGTTTATGAGGCGGTTGCCAACCTATTTAGGAGTACCACGAACAATGAAGTGGCAAGGGTTGTGAGTAAAAATGTAAGGGTAAACATATCTGAAAGGACGATCTACAAACAAGATATTGCAAATATTGGTCGGGAAGGAGAAGCATTTGTTTACCAGAAACTGGTTGATAAATTTGGTGAAAATCGCGTAATCTGGCTCAATAAAGATGGTGAGACTCGGAGTCCTTATGACTTTGTTGTTATCGATAATGATGGCGCAGAATCTCTCTATATTGACGCAAAAACAACTTTAACTGACGAGTATAACGCTGATAGGATTCCCTTCTATGTCGGCCTAACTGAGTGGGAATTTTCCGCAAACAACGATCGTTATTATTTAGCAAGGGTATTTAAAATTAGGAGTACAATGCCTACAGTTAAGTTTCTTAAATTTGTGCGATTGCTAGACGGTTGATGGTGAAAATTAGCCTAGCAAATATGGTATAAATTCGACGCGGCGCGAGATAACTTAACCGTCAGATATAGAATCTATGATTGCCAAATTGCAGCAACTTCCTCAGTTTTGCCTAAAGTCATTACAAGATTTTGCCAGAGCTTTCGCTATGCGATCGCATATCCAGTATGCTGTCGTAATTGGGGAGGATGGAAGGCAAGGACAATCCGATCTTTGGGAACTCCAGCGGCGACAAGTTCATCAGTGATACCGTCTTCAATCCCATCGTAGTGAATCCAGATTTTGTCGTTGCGAAGTTCAGCATGGACGATCAAGCCATGAACTCGTCGGTTATTTTCCCAGCCTTCGTGTACCAGCATAAAGTGGTTGTAATCGCGGCTGACAATAACATAGGTAATCACATCACCATAACGGTAAGGAAGAGCCGCATAATATTGCATAATTTTCTCCAAAATATCACGCCATTGCTCTAGGGGTTGATTCGAGGTTGCCATTCGACGATCTCCTCAATATTTGGGTCAAAAACTATGATGCGAAAACCAGGTTCTTCTAGTAGCAGTTTTCCGGCTTCCTCTTTGAACAAAGTCTCAAAGGTGTTGCGACTGACGGCTAGGTAAAGACGACGATCTGGATCTATTCTTTGGATCGCTCTGGTGTACATAAAGAATTGCCCCCATGCATTTTCGAGGTCTTTGATGGGAGAAGGACTCAGAAAGCTTTTAATTTCGACAGCTATTTTTTCAGAATCTCGTTCAGCAGCAATGAGTTTTTCAGCCCCCAGATCTACAAAGGCGGAGCGTTCCCCTATCTTGAGGATGAGGGGGTCATCAGTAATTGTCCAACCGTCTTTGATCGGGGCGGTGCGGACGGTATCGTGATACAGATCTTTGGCGGGCATTAAGGTTGTTCTGTTTACGCTCCATCTGTTTCTATTTTAGGCGATGGAACATGCGATCGCTGGCTCATGGACGGGTAGATTGGTTGCGAGGCTTCATTTTCCACAGAATTTCTCAAGAGAATCACTACATTGAAAAAGGATGGCTTCCCTTGGAGCGATCGCTCAACTTCGTTACCATAAAGTTAGAGCCTCGGATTTGGCAAAGCAAGAGTAGAAGACTACCATGACCATCAAAGAGCAATTCCTGCAAACGATCGAACAAGCCCCAGAACCTATTCTCAAAGAAGCTCTAAACTACCTGCATTACCTGATTGACAAATACAAGGACGAACAGGAAGAACAGCAAGACCTGGAAGACCTAAAGTTAGCCAGAGAAGACCTGCAAAACAACCGCACGATTTCTCTGGAACAACTCAGACAGGAATTGGGGCTGTGAACTACACTGTCGAAATTTCGTCCCTGGCTGCTCGCCAGATCAAAAAGCTGCCTCCAGAAACTCAAATACAGGTGCTTGCTCAACTTGCGGCTTTAGCCCAACAACCCCGACCTGATGGTGTCACCAAAATGAAAGGAGAGGAAAACACCTACAGATTGCGTGTGAAAAATTACCGCATCCTTTACGAGATTCTCGATCAACAGCTGATTGTTCTAATTGTCAAAGTGGGTCATCGCCGTGAGGGGTATCGCAAAAGTTAGCGAAGTGGCTTTAATGTCAGGAATTTCCTGCAAGGTATGGAAAAGGCGATCGCTCACACCATAACTTAGTTGAGTCGATCGCGATTCAATGCTAAATCGTGTGAATTTTCAGGAAATTAGTCCCGCCAGATTTTTGGGTGGGAATTCCTCCTACAATTAAAATGCGATCGCCGGGAGCAGCTAAATTGCGATCAACTAAAATAGTCTCGGCTTGCTGCACCAGATCCTCAAAAGATTCGACTTGAAAATCGAGTAACAGCGGCTTCACCCCCCAAACTAAATTTAAGCGGTGGTAAACTCGGATATTATCTGTTAAAGCAATCACAGGTGCTTTCGGTCGTTCTGCTGACGCCAGTCGCGCTGTATAACCCGAACTGGTAAAAGCAACAATACAGCGCAAATCGACAATTTTATCAATCGCGTTAAGTGCTTCGCTGAGGGCATGAGTTTCATCGCTATCCATCGGTGGATGGTTGACAAATTGGATATCTTTCTCCACTTCTTGTGCAATTCGCGCCATCATTTCCACCGCTTGAACTGGATATGCACCCACCGCTGACTCTCCCGAAAGCATTACCGCATCGGTGCCATCGATGATAGCATTGGCGACATCATTGGCTTCCGCACGGGTGGGGCGGGGATTTTGGATCATGCTTTCTAACATTTGGGTAGCGGTAATAACGGGAATTCCCTTTTGATTGCACAATCGAATAATTTGCTTTTGCAACATCGGTACTTTTTCCGGACTCATTTCTACTCCCAAGTCTCCCCGCGCTACCATTAAGCCATCGCATTCGTTGACAATTGCTTGCAGGTTGGCAATAGCTTGGGGGCGTTCAATTTTAGCGATCACCGGGATATCGACGCCTTTAGCAGCTAGCAGTTGTTTGAGGGAGTAGATATCTTCAGCGCGACGCACAAAGCTGAGGGAAACCCAGTCTATTCCTTGGGAAATGCCAAAGTCTAAATCTTTGATATCTTTTTCGGTGAGGGAAGGCAGTCGCAGGTTTAAACTGGGAAAGTTTACCCCTTTGCGACTTTTGAGAATGCCGCCTTTGATGACTTTACAGCGGACAGCTTTAGATGCGATCGCTTCCACCCTAAGTTCCAACAATCCATCATCCAACAGCACCTGCGCCCCTTTTTTGGCTTCATCCGCCAGATAGGGATAATCAATCGGTATTGTATCCGCTTGCTCCTTAAATTCGGCGATGGGTACTAAAGAGACGCTTTCTCCCGAATTTAAAGTTATCGCTTCTGTTAACTGCCCCACCCGAATCTTCGGGCCTTGCAAGTCTTGTAGGATGGTGACGGGGGTATCTAATTCCTGGGAGAGCGATCGCAGCAACGAGACAGTATGGGCATGATCTTCGTAGCTACCGTGAGAAAAGTTTAGCCTCGCTACGCTCATACCTGCTTGCACTAGATTGGCGATCGCTTCTTTAGTATTGCTTGCAGGACCAAGGGTTGCAACGATTTTCGTCCGGTGGAGTAGGTTTAGCATCACTAGCGTCTGTTCACACCTCTTGTACTTTAACCTCACCCAGTCCTGATTTTTGTGTGTACATTTGCCGGAAACGATGGTAATATAGTGTATATTGGAGTAAGCGATCGCCAAGCAATAGCTTGGAGTTGAAGGTTGATTATGGCGACCACTGCAACCAAAAAAGCAGCAACCAAAAAGCGAAAATACAGCAGAATTGACCTAAGAGTTACGCCCGAACAAAAAGATTTATTGGAGAAAGCGGCATCATTAGCAGGGCTGAGTTTGAGTGCTTATATGCTTTCCCAATGCCTAAAAGTTGCCAGGGAAAATATTGAAGCTCATCAGAGGTTAGTTCTGAGCGATCGCGATCGGGAACTGTTTTTATCATTGATGGAAAACCCACCAGAGCCATGCCAAGCTCTGAAGTCAGCTATGAGTAAATTTCAAGATGAATACGAAAACTAATAATCCGTGAAATGGCATATATCACCCCTAGACGAAAGTTTTCAGAAAGATGATTTTGACTGTGGAAAACCGCAGTTAAATGAGTACCTGAAGCAAATAGCTGGACAAGACGCAAGACGAGGGTATTCCAAGACTTTTGTTGCAACTACTGACTCAGAAAGTAAGGAAGTTGTTGGATATTACTGTACAAGTGCATCTACCATTGAATTCGAGAACATTCCAAAGCATGAGGATATCCCAAAACGCTTACCCAAGTATCCCGCTCCTGCTATGCTGATTGGCAGGCTGGCAGTAGACAAGCGGATGCAAGGTGAAGGATTGGGAGCAATACTCTTAATGCACGCCCTAAGTCTGGCGGTTCGAGTAAATTCGGAAATGGCTATTTTTGCAGTTAGAGTTGATCCACTTGATGAGGAAGCCAAAAGGTTTTATCTGCATTATGGTTTTGTGCCATTGCAAGATAAAGAACTCTCGCTTTTGCTCCCTATGGCAACAATCTTAAAGAGTCGCCGAGAGCATCAAGGAAGTTGAAGCAACATCAGTCTTGAAATAAATTTTAATACCAATTTCCGGGGATAATGCTACACATCAACAGATACGGATTGTAGGGGTGGGTTTTACCAATAACGGGGACACTTTCAAACAATTGAACTAAACCCGCCCCTTGTTTGGCGCATTGATGGGAAAATGGTATAAGCTGTAGAGGCGTTTTTGAGAAGTTGGGGATCTGGGTGTTATGTTTATTGCTACCCACTTACTTATTCCTGATTTTCCACTGCACCTAATGCCTTCAGAGTTGTTTTCTGAACCCCAGTCACGCCTGTAATATTCATTCCTTCATAAAGACGTTTAGCTTTAAGGGTTTTAATGCAGACACCTGTTTCAATATTCCACAGTTTAATTGTCTCATCTTCACTCCCACTTGCAAGCATTAATCCGTCAGGACTAAAAGCAACGGAGCGAACTCGATTTTCATGTTCTGTAAAAGTTTTGAGGCACTCACCACTTTTTACATCCCACAGCTTGATTGTACAGTCATCACTGCCGCTAGCAAGAAGATTACTGTTAGGACTAAACACAACCGATCTGATTTGATCTGTATGCTTTTTGAAAATATGCAGACATTCATGTGTTTGACTATCCCATAGCTTGATTGTGAGGTCATCACTTCCACTGGCTAGAATTTCACCATTAGGACTCCATGCAACTGAACGTATCAGTTTTTGATGTTCTCCTAAGTTGATTAGGTTTCCTGTTTCAATATTCAATAATTGTAATATTTTAGAATCGCTGGCGATCGCTATATTCTCGCTATCAGGACTCAGAGCAACTGACCAAATCCAATCTGGATAATCGTTTAATAAAATTTTCAAGCATTGTCTTGTATTAACATCCCATAATTTGATACTGCGATCGTCGCCAGCACTAATCAGTTTTGTTCCTTCCCGATTGAAAGCAACTAACCAAATCCAATCTCTGTGTTTTTGCGGTAAAGTTACGCAATTACCATCCATCTCCCATAACTTTACCCAACCATCGTTACCACTGCTAGCTATTTTCCCCTTTAGGATCGAAGGAAACTGACTGCACGCGCTTTGCATGTTTTCCCAAGATTTTGCATGTCTCTTTCTCAATATTCCAAAGTTTTACTGTGCGATCGTCGCTCCCACTAACAATGGTTTTTCCATCAGGTGAAAAAGCAATTGACCATACTCGTTGAGTATAGCCATAGATGGTCTTCAAAGATTCACCTTTGCAGAGATACCACAATCTGACACTTTGATCGTCACTACCAGTAATTAAAGTTTCACCATCAGGACTAAAAGCTATAGCTCGAATTCGGCGATCGCTTTCTGGTAAAGTAAGTAATAATTCACCAGTTTCAATGTTCCATAACTTCACAGTTTGATCGTCTCCACTAGCCAGAGTTTTACCGTCAGGACTAAAAGCAACTGACCAAACTCGTCCATCATGTCCTGAAAAAGTCTTGCGGCATTTACCAGTCTTAATATCGGACAATCTGACAAGTTTGTCATCGCTACCAGTTGCTAGAGTTTCACCATCAGAACTAAAGGCTATTGAGCGAACTATATGCTCAACGTTTTGCCAAGTGATGCGACATTGACCTGTCTTAACATCCCATAATTTCACAGTTTGATCGACACTCCCACTGGCTAAAGTTGTTCCTTGAGCATTGAAAGCAACTTTGAATACCCAGCAACTATGTTCCTGTAAAATGCGACAGCATTGATGAGAGTCAACATCCCACAATCTTACGGTGCCATCGCGACCAGCACTCGCTAAAATATTACCATCAGGATGGAAAGCAACTGACCAAACTTCATGAGTGTGTCCCTCTAATATGGCAAGACATTCACCTGTATTAATATTCCATAACCTAACAGTGCCATCGTTACTAGCACTGGCTAAAATTTGTTTTTGAGGATGAAAGGCAATAGACCTTATCCAATTAGTATGACCTACACAAGTAGTTACGAGTTGACCATCGGCTACTCGCCAAATATAAAGATTTTTATCGGCATCGCCTGTCGCCCATAATTTGCCATCATGGCTAAATGCTACTGAGAGAATGCTGCCTAATGGTTCAGAAAAAACCGATTTAGATAAGTCAGAGTAGGCCAAATTAACTTGATGTAAATTAACTCCCTGAAGATAAGCTTGACGAATGGTTAAATCTGAAAAGTCATAGTTGCTTAAATCTGTATTTAGCTGGCACAAAATGTTGAGGATATTGCCTGCTAAATACCCTGGAGCTAGAGGATATTGTTGTTGCCAGCTTAAGATAATTTGTTTAAGTTTATTTTCGACATTTCTGTTACCGCCAAGTTCCTGACGCAATCTTTCCAACAATGGCTGTAAGATGAGGCGAACTTGAGTTTCTCTGATATAGTCTATGGATGTTGCTTTGCTGAGAGAGTAGCTGTTCAAAAATGCTATTTGCCCTGTCTTAATTTCTTGGCAGACTTCATCTATTAATCGATTGATAATGTATTCCCTCAATACTGGTAGTTGTGTATATCCCAATTGGGTGTTTTTGATAAGCGCTCGCCGATTCAAAGATGCCAGCGATTGGACTAATTCTTGTTTAGCTTGCCATGAAATAATATCTTTTTTTAGTTGCCAGTCTGAAACTGGCTCATAATTAATTGCCAGCCAGTACATAATTTCTTGCGCTGAGGGAGATAGACGGTCAAACTGACGTTTTAATAAATCGTTAATTCCATTAAAAATTAATTGACCTTGCGTTAAATGATTTTTGACTAAAATAGATAAATTTCCGCCTAATGACTCTTGTGTTCCTGCTGCTACTACTTTTAAAGCAAAAGGATTACCTGCATAGTGTTCAATAACCAATTGCCATTCATCTTCCGATGCGGAAAATTTTCCGTATTCGGTAAATATTTTTCTACCATCTTCTACCTTTAACCCATCTAAGACTAATGATTCTATAGGTTGAGTTTTATTTGCCATTAAGTCAATTGCTTCTGGTTTCTCTTTGCTGATAATTACTAAACAGCTTTGATGAGATGATTGAGCTACTCGTTTTAGCAAATCACCATAGTCTTGATATCCTTCCAGATATTTATCTAGATGATTACCACTTTGAAGAATTGACTCTGCATTATCTAGTATGAGCAAAGAGCGTGAAGATTCTAAGTAATGAATCAGTCTCTCTATTTGCTCCTCTAAATTATCTGGTAGTATAGTTTCTTGCTGATTAGATAATAATTTGATGGTATCTGCTAGGATTTTTTCTAATGCTGGAGATTTCTCAAGACTTCGCCAGATTATATAGTCAAAATGATGCTGAATCTCTTTTGCTAATTCTCTTGATAGAGTAGTTTTACCTATACCGCCTTGCCCCAGTAGCAGAATTAACTGACATTTATCCTGAAAAATCCATTTTTTTAGTGTATCTAGTTCCTGAGTGCGTCCGTAGCAATAGGAGACGGGTAGTGCTAGTGCTTCTCCCCAGTCTCGGTACGGGGTGACGACTAGCTGTTCGCATTGTTCTCGAACTTGGGACTGCGGAACTTCGTGTGACTGCGGAACTTCGTGTGACTGCGATCGCCTCTCCAATTCCGCCCGGAAGGTTTTTTTGCTAACTGGGACTTCTAAAACTTCTGAAAGTAGCTTAAACAATAGTGAAGCTTCATTTTTTATATACTCCTCTTTGTATGGATATCTATAGTTTTCAAGCAGCTGTTTGTATGTCCAGTTTTCCCAAGATGCCTGAATTATTGCCTTTTCCAGGCCACTAAGATGTTCTCCTCTGGCGTCAAAAACTAAATCATCAGCGATTTTTAGGGCTTCCTCAAATTCCATAGCTTACGGAAGAGTCAGGTTTTATCCTCCAGTTTACCGCAATGTGACTTTTGTGACTAATCTGGGCATTAAAACACTTACTTTTGTGACTTTTATTACTGTACAGATTTCAGTGGTCAAGATTATCTTGTAAATGTCCCCGCAAATCAGAGGTTTGCTAAGACTTTGTAAAATTCTTGGAGGATTTATGATCGACCCGATTAGCATTTTTGTAATTTCAAGTATTGTAGGTGCTATTTCTGGCGCTGTTGCTGCTGGAGATGAACCCAAAAAAAGCGTGCGAATTGGTAAGAGTTTAACAGGTGGATTGGGTGCAGCGGCAGCTACAAGCGCTCTGCTTAATGCAGCTAACGCAGCTCAACAAAATCAACAAGCGTCCAATCCCACATCTTCTCTGCCGCCTAGCTTATCAAATTTGCCCAATATCAATAGTGGCAGTCTTGGCAACTTTAACAACCTTGGTGGCGGTGGATTTGGTGGCTTTGGTGGAGGAGGTTGCTAGTTGAGTAGGGTGCGTCAGACCTCAAAGTTAGGCGTTAAATAATTCACTTTAACATCTGACGCACCCTACACTTCTGCACAATGCTTGGTGCTGCTGCTGTTGGTGCAGCAGGCTATGGAGTCTGGTGGTTGGCAACCAAAGAAGAGCGAGATCAAAAGAGGCGAGAAGAAGAAAGAAGGGATCAGCAAGAACGGGAGCGCCGGGAACGGGAAGTTAAAGAACAGGTGAAACAGAAAGTTGAAGCACTTCTATATCGCATGTGAGCTTCCTAACGTTTGAAGATTACAGAGGATTGCCAGCGAGTGAGCTACAGCCAAAAGGCTGAGTTTGTCAAGCGCGCACCCTTAAGGGTGCGCGCTTGACAAACCTTCGGTGTACCTCATACGGCTGCAATCCGCTATAAACCGTTTCCCTCTCAAAAGTAAGCAAAGTTAATTAGCTTAGTTCAACGAAACTTTTCACATAAATAAGGAGAAACCTATGGCGAGTTCCTTTTCTGGCTTTAACATGACTTCCTCAGTCAGTAATTCTTCTACTTTGGGAGGCATGAATATGAATAACAATCTCTCGCTCACTACCTCTTCAAGTCTGCCAGGAATGAATGGCAATTTATCCATTGATATGTCTTCCTTTATGGATATGGGAAGCATGAATATGAATACCACTCTGAACGCCAATTCATTGATGAATAATATGTCTTCTTCCACTTCTTCTACTGGCGTTTCTGGAGTCAATTTTAATATTTGGGGTAACGGTTCGATCAACCGTTCCGGGCGCATCAATACTGACGCACCAACCTATGTCATCATACATGGCTGGAATAACACAGGTGGCAATGCTGGTAACAACTACAAGCCTGCCGACTGGATGGCTAACCAAGCCCAAACCCTTCGGCAGCGGGAGTCTAACGCTAATATCATTCTGGTGGATTGGGAAGATGGAGCGCGTAATCCCTTGTATCTCCCTTCTGTTGGTAAAACAGACGTTGTTGGTAATCAATTAGCTGCTTACTTGAGAAATAGCGGCGTAGATCCTAACTACACCAATATAATCGGACACAGCCTGGGAGCGCATATCGCTGGATTTGCTGGCTCTGCCTATCGTCAATCCACCGGACGCTCTATATCGCAAATTGTGGGACTAGACCCTGCTGGACCTGCATTTGAAGGTAAACCTGCTAAGGATCGCCTAGATCCGACTGACGCTACTCGCGTTGTAAGTTTTCATACCAGTCAGACATTGGGTTACGACGATCGGTTAGCTACTCTCGATGTCTACGCCAACTGGAACGACTTGTTCCAACCCGGACAGATTAGTTTTATCGGCAACCACACTTATGCCACGACTCTATTTACAGAATTGCTCCAAGGCAACAGTTTTACCCAGTCCAATGGGTCTCTCCTCAACCTCAACACGGTAGTTAACGCGGGATTTTCTGGGCAGAACAATGCTAGGACTAAAAACAATAAATCCGTTGTTGCCCTCAATTTGTCGGGTACTGCTAACAACGATAACCTGGCAGGTGGCGCAACCAATGACACCATCCGTGGCGGCGCCGGAAATGACTACATTACTGGTGGCGACGGCAACGATGCCCTGTTTGGGGATAGTAGCAACGATATCCTTAATGGTGGACGCGGTAATGATTCTGTCTTCGGTGGCGCTGGTGGCGATCGCATATTTGGAGATGATGGCGACGACGTGCTGACGGGCGCAGATGCCGCAGCAGGCAGAGGTTTTGGCGAAATTGACCGCTTTACAGGTGGTGCTGGGGGCGATCGCTTTGTGCTAGGCGCTACTGGGGGAGCCTTCTACAGCGATGGTAATACTAGCACTTCCGGCATCAGCGATTATGCTCTGATTGCTGACTTCAATGCCTTGGAGGACACGATCCAACTGTCTGGTGCCAAATCGAGATATAGTTTGGGAGCGTCACCGACTGGTTTAGCTGCGGGTACAGCGATTTTCCTGAATGAAAGCCGTCTGGAACTGATTGCGATCGTTCAAGGTTCTACTAATATCAACCTCAACGCTAACTATTTCGTCAGTGTCTAGTAGGAGGAATCTTTTTACCTGAATGCCCCGACGCCTGAAGGCGCGGCTACACAAACAAAGCCTGCCTACGCAGGCTTTAACCATAAAATATTCCTAAACTCCCGACAAAACCAACTATGAAAGCTATCTGGTTAGAAAACAACCAACTGCAACTCCGCACCGATGTCCCCATTCCTGAAGCGCCACCAGGGGAAGCACTCGTCCGCGTTGTGCGTGCGGGTATTTGCAATACCGACTTGGAACTAATTCGCGGCTACTATCCTTACACAGGCATTTTAGGTCATGAATTTGTCGGCATCGTCGAACAAGGGTCATCTGGGTTACTCGGTAAGCGAGTCGTGGGAGAAATTAACGCCGCTTGCGGTCAATGCCGCTTTTGCAAGAGCCAACAACCTACCCACTGCGAAAACCGTACCGTACTTGGTATCGTTAATCGCAACGGTGCGTTTGCCGAATATCTCACCTTACCAGAACAGAACTTGCATCCCGTACCGGATAGCGTTCCCACCGATGTCGCAACTTTTACCGAGCCTGTAGCGGCGGCTTTGGAAATTCAGCAACAAGTCTCGATTCGCCCCGAAGACCGAGTTTTGGTAGTGGGAGATGGCAAGTTAGGGCAACTCGTAGCGCAGACACTGGCGCTGACTGGCTGCGATTTATTGGCTGTGGGGCGACATGAGCATAAATTGGCTAATTTGGCGGCGCGGGGTATTAAAACGGGGCTGGCAGATGCTGTGACTGACCGCGCTTTTGACCTATCTGTGGAGTGTACCGGAAATCAGGAAGGGTTTGCGATCGCGCGCCGCGCCCTCCGTCCTCGCGGTACCTTGGTACTCAAAAGCACCTACGCCGGTCACCTCACCTTCGATGCCTCGTCTTTAGTCGTAGACGAAATTACCCTCATCGGTTCCCGTTGTGGCCCCTTTGCCGCCGCCCTAGAAGTGCTAGCCGCAGGCAAGGTGGATGTAGAACCGCTAATTCAAGCCCGCTATCCCTTATCTGAAGGACTGACGGCGTTTGCACGCGCCCAAGAACGGGGTGTTTTAAAAGTTTTGCTAGAAATAGATGCCAAGTCTTGATTAAACTTTTGGCAAAAGTCAGAAAGGAAATTAACTTCACAACTTTCTAAAACCCGTTTAAACTGGTTTTAGCTTTTAGCCTGAAATTTATTTCAAGGCATTGATGCTGGCAAAATTACCTGTCATATCATCTCCTTAAGCAAAGGTTGTGTATGGTAGGGGCGGGTTTTACGAGAGATATTTGCTACCAGCGCTATGGTTAAATAAACCCTTCCTTAGCAAAGGCTACCGATGCCTAAGGACATGATATCAGAGATCGTGTTTTCTAGTAACCTATTTATCAAACAGAGGTTACAATCGGATAAATTGAAATAACTATAGTAATCGAGCGATCGCTATGACGGTAGCCACCAAGAAACTAACCTTTGCAGAGTATCTCAAGTATGACGATGGTACGGATACCCGTTACGAACTTGTGGATGGAGAATTAATCCCCATGAGTCTAGGTACTGGTAAGCATGGTGCAGTCACTAAGTTCTTAGAATTCACATTTGATGGAGAAATCGCCAAATTAGGAACTGCTTGGACAGCACAAAGGTTTTCCGTAGGTATTCGTTCCCCTCGCGCTGGGCGTTGGGATACTTCACGCATTCCCGATGTCACTGTTTTAACGATAGAACAGTGGGAATCTCTAGCTAACCGAGAAGCGGTAATTGAACTTTCCGATCCGCCCCCAATTTTAGTCGTGGAAGTCGTCAGCGAGTCTACCAAAACCACCGACTACCGCAGCAAACGTTCTGAATATGCCGTACTCAATATTCCTGAATTCTGGATTGTCGATCCACTCTCGGATTTGGTAACAGTATGCACCCTAGCAGAAGGCTTCTACGATGCTGTGGAATTCCGAGAAAGCGATCGCATCGTTTCTCCCACTTTTCCCCAGCTAGAATTAACAGCCGCCCAAGTATTACTACAAATCTGATTCCCCGCTTTCTAGTCGCTTCATTTCCCCTTGTACAGCTTGTGCTGCTTCTAATGCTTCGTTCAGCAACTTTGTATATTCTCGTGCCTCATAACTGATTTGTAACGCTTGCACAGCCGCCAAGTTAGTGGCTAAAAGTTCTTTGTTGCGGGCAATAAATGCGCGATTTTCTCGCAAAATTCGCTCTGTTTTTAAGGCGCAAATTAAATTTTCTCTAGTTGTTTCCAGAGTTGAAATCAGTTTTTCTCTATCCGTTAAACTGGCTGATTTATTTCCGGCGGCTACTAGCTGGTCGTTAATTTCTATGCCTTGAATAACTGTATTATATTTATCAATTTCTTCCAACAGGCTTTTCTGCCGCTTTCTTAACCATTTCCACTTAATTAAATATCCCAGGGGAATCAATCCCCAGCCTAACAGCAAGATGCGTTCTACGTAACTGCCGATTGTCATTAATAAGGCTAAGCGGGGATATTTTAATTGTTCGTAGGCTTTCAAATCTCTCTGACTAACTGCCGCTATTGTTTTTAAGTCTTCTGGGGTAATATATAATTTTTGCAAGTTCGATTGCATTGGTTTGAGGTTTAGAGGCGCAAGACTATTCTATTTTACTCGCTTTGTGCTAGAAGAGTAGGTAATTAATGAACCACAGAGGCACAGAGTACGCAGAGGTAAGAGAAAAGAAGAGATATGTAATCAAGTTATGAGAGGGCGACAACAGCGTCTGGCGTTCGCGCCCGTCACAGAGACCCAATTTTAGATTTTAGATTTTAGATTTTAGATTTTATTTTATTTTTATCTGCAATCTGCAATCTGCCATCTAACTTGAGTTAATACAATAGATTTGTTTTCGAGCAATAATCTGGACAATTAATTGCTGCTTCAGAATTGGCTATTCGGGGATGTACGGTACATTTAAGCCGATGGTCGTTGGTGAAAAATTGACAGTTAGAACAGGGAATTTCGTGCATCACTTTTGCCCTGGTGGCGGTTTCGGCGATCGCTGACCAAATCCCCCAAGTTAAAACCGCTACAAATGCCCAGGCAAAGAAAAAGCAAACCGGCGCTAAAAACGGTTGAATTGCACGCACTAAAGGATACAGGAGTTCAAACACGGCTATTTTCCGAACAAAATGGAACTAATAGGTTAAATGTAAAGAAATATAATCGGCTATTTTGTCTATCTAACGATAGATTGATTGGCAAATGGTAATGAGTACTAGGAAATAAATTTACCAATTACCCATTACCAATTACCAATTACCGATTACCTAAACACCAGCATGACCCAAAGCCAAACCTGCCACCAGCATTCCTAAAACTAGGAAAGGCTGGGCGCTTGCTTGATACTTTACGTCATTTTTCAGCGGGTCGCGCAGGAAGTACATATCTTGAAACACAATTTGAGGAATCACTAACAGCACCAGGATTGTCGCGTAAAGATTTTGGTGAATGTAGACTAGGTAACCAGCGATCGCTCCTTGAAATATATCGATCATCAGCACGCAAATCCAAGCGGCTGTGGTGACGCCAAACATCACCGGCATCGACTTCAAGCCTAATTGTCTGTCTCCTTCGATACTCTTGAAGTCGTTAACAATCGCAATCCCCAATCCGGAGAAACTGTAGAACAGAGTGAGAACGACAATTGTCAGATTGAGGTCGCCAAATAAAGCATGACCAGTCCACCAAGGGAGGGCGATGTAGCTGGAACCCAAAGCATAAGTACCCAGCCAGCCGTTTTGCTTTAATTTCAACGGCGGTGCAGAGTAAATATAGGCGAGGAATGCACCGCCGATGGCGATACAAGTAATAGTGGGAAATTCGTGTCCTGCCCATTGGTCTAGAACAAATGCCAAACCAATTCCAGCGAGTAACAGTACCCAAACTTGAGCAATGACTTGGGGAAGGGAAATTGCTCCCGATGGGATGGGGCGATAGGGTTCGTTAATCGCATCGATCTCGCGATCGTAGTACTCATTCACCACTTGGGTATAACCTGTCATTAACGGCCCCGACAGCAACATGCACGCCGCCGATATCAGCACGTTTTCTAACGTCCAAGTATAGTTACCTGAAGAAGCCGCACCGCAGATCACGCCCCACATCAGGGGTATCCAGGTGATCGGCTTCATTAATTGCAGGCGAATTTTCCAGATATTGGTTTCCTTTGCTGCCCCTTTCATCCCTAGCATTTGCCGCATCTTGGCATTGCCACTGGCATCGAGGGGCGCTGCGGTATTCGGTTGTACATCCACCTCAGCCGTTGTGGCGTCCGTGGGAAGTTGCGAGGAAGGCGAATCAGACATAGGGATTTTGGATTTGAGATGAGAGGATTTGGGATTGAACGCTTTTATCGTTTACTCGCTGCGGTGCCAGAACACTACCTATCTCTTCCTTCTCCTCTTCCTTGGCGTCCTTGGCTTCTTGGCGGTTAAATAAGTATTCTTCAGTCACCGAAACGAGTAGGGGGATCGCTGCCTTGCTAGAACGAAATCGTCAAATAATTATTTTGGAACTTGGCGCCTTTGACAGGTTGCCCGCTGAGTTGGGGGGGTAGAAAGATATTGCGGCGTTGGTCGCCAGCTTCGATGGTGACTTCTGGGCCGTACTGAGTAAGTTTGACCTGTTTTTTGTCAAATCCGGGTAAGAACAGGCGCACTTGACGCCCAGCGATGTCGATCTCGATGGGTTTGGGGGCGCCCGCTGCTTTGAGAAAATCGGGTAGGGCGTCGATTAGGGGTTGCCAATCGTCGCCGATGCGAACGGGAACGGTACTAACCGCGAGGGGTGAAAACTCTGAGTTGGCGATGTCGGTTGCCGATGTTTCCCGGTCGTAAGTCGCGTAGACTTGTTCCAGGGTTTGAGCTTGCTGTGCGGCAAAGGTATCCGCCATCACGGTCTGGTTGAGAATCACCCCGGAAACGGTCAGACCGATTTGTTGGGCGCTACCCCAAAGGTATTTGGCTGTTGCGATTGCATTTGGGTCGCCTGTCGTCACCAAATAAGCCGCTACCCGCTTGGGGTCGGACATTGCTGCCTTTCCCTGGTCGAGTAAGTTATTCACCTGGTTGGTGGGTTGAGCAAAGTTATCCCCGATTAAGTTGACATTCAAGATGGCGCTGGTGACGGGTTGAATGAACGGCGACAGGGTTTTGCCCAGATCCGAATTGATAAAAACATCCCGAAATCGGCGGATATACCAGCTCATAATTTCCGGGGTTCCCAGCATCCGCAGCAAAGCTTTGTCTCCCGTCCCGTCGTAGACGATCGCGTCGTATTTGCCTGAAGCTTCGTACTCGCGCAGGGCGTTCAGCGCTAACGCACTGTCCATCCCCGGCAATACTCCTAGTTCTTGACCGTAGACTTCTTTTATGATAGGCGTTCGCAGGTATTGCGCTTCCAAATCTTTCACTTGTTCCCAGCTGCGTTCTAGCAGGACGGTAGTCTGAAACTGCACCGCCTGTAAGTTAGCAGCCAGTTGTTGGGGATCTGGACCAATTGTCGCACCTAAGAGCGAACTGGATACTGGTTCGGTGTCGCCAAAAGCCAGCAGGACTCGCGCACCAGAGGCGGCAAGTCGTTTAGCTGTTGCAATGGCGATCGTCGTGCGGCCCACGCCACCTTTACCTAAAAATGTCAAAATCAGGGACATCGTTGCTTCCTTATGCTTTGAGGAGTTCTATTTCGTCTTCAAAGAACCAGGTGGAAAATTTGTCATCAAACTGTACAACAACACCCACTCCGCTGGCATCTACCATTTTGAAGGCTTGAATGATGCCGGTTTGACCTAACCGTTTGACCACCTCCGCAGATGAGCGATCCCGCAGACGACGCACGCGCACTTTTTGACCGATTTCCATTTGAACTCCAACTAGATAAACCACTCCACAGCGTGGAGAACCGCTATTGACGCTTTGCATACAATACCGGCTTCTGCGCTTCACAAGCTAGCGCCTCCCCCACCGCCGTGGGGCAATAGAGATTGAAATGCGGGTGTTATTAGCCCCACATTACAGTTTACGGAATTCTCGATCCGGCGCTGACTCGCAGCGAAGGCAGAAAATCACACCTTGGGCACTTGACTAAGAAGACGCTCCCGACACGGGGACGCTCCCGACGCGGGGAATACAACAAGAACTCGACCCGTCCTCTTCAACAATGTTTTGCCCAAATTGCAGAAATTTGAATAAAATCTTAACCTGAGACTGGAAAACTCAGGGAGTAGGTTATGAACTGTTTGGGAGCTCTGGAGTGTCTTTGACGCCCTTTGCCCCAAGCGATCGCATTCATGGAGAACTAAAGTACCATCTAACAAAGAAAAAACGTTTCCGTCTCTCAAGTGCAGCTAACCGTGCTGCATATCCCGATCTGATTTATTTTTTGTGTGTGGTGGTGTGTTGATAGTGAGCGAGGAAACAGAAATTGCTGAGATCGGTCAAAGGAGTTGAAAGAAAAACCCAAAGGGTGAGTCACTCTAATCAAGTGCAGCACCCTTTTGTGGCGAAGTTAGACCTCCTGAAAACATTGGTAGTAAGAGATTTAGAAGCTCGACATAAAGGTTCGGTGTTGGGCAATTTGTGGCCTTTGCTAAATCAGCTATCCCAATTGCTGATTTACACCTATGTTTTTTCGATTGTTTTGCAGGTCAAACTTAGCCTCCAAGGGTTACCAGCAAATAACTTAACCTTTGGTTTGTGGATTTTTGCCGGATTGTTATCTTGGAATGCTTTTACCATGGCCTTGGTAGCAGCATCTGTATCGGTAATTAACCAAACTAACTTGGTAAAAAAGGTAGTATTTCCACTTGCATTGTTACCTTTAGTGCCGGTTTTTAGCGCCTTTGTGGAAAGCTCTTTCGGGTTAATTGCGTTGATTGTAATGGTAGGGTTTCTCGCCGGGACGGTGAAAATTACCCTATTGCTGCTACCGCTGATTTGGTTGCCTCAGTTGCTGCTAACAATTGGCTTGAGTTATCTGGTAGCTGGGTTAACGGTATTTCTGCGGGATGTTCCTCAAACTTTGGGGGTTTTACTCAATTTGTGGTTCTACCTCACCCCACTTGTTTATCCCGCCTCGGTGATTCCAGAAAAATGGCAAAGTTGGGTATTTGTATTAAACCCAATGGCAGCGATCGCCGAAACTTATCGCGACTTAATTTTAGTCGGAGAAGTCAGGCATGGGCAGGCATGGGGAATTGTTTCCCTCGTTTCTGTCGTTGTCTGTTACGGAGGTTTCTGGGTATATCAGCGCTTGCGGAAAGCATTTGCTGATGTACTTTGAACTTGTCATCGATTAACTCTCAAAGAAAGCCGTTTATTTTCAGCAGTACCATGACTGAGATAGCAATTGCCATCAACAACGTTTCCAAGTGCTTTAAGCGTTATGCAAATCCGGCAGATCGCTTGAAAGAATTATTACTTCCTGGCAGAGTTAAAGCCAAGGAATTTTGGGCTTTGCGCGATGTTAGCTTAGAAATTCCCAAAGGAAAAACTATTGGGATTGTCGGACGCAATGGGTCGGGGAAAAGTACGCTCCTGCAAATTATTGCCGGAACTCTCACGCCTACCAGCGGCGAGGTGCAAGCTAAGGGCAGAATCGCGGCATTATTAGAACTGGGGAGCGGTTTTAATCCCGAATTCACCGGCAGGCAAAATGTATTTTTTAACGGTCAATTGTTGGGGTTAAGTTACCAAGAAATAGAAGCAAGGTATGATGCGATCGCCGCCTTTGCAGACATTGGCGATTTTATCGACCAACCCGTCAAAACCTACTCCAGCGGGATGTTTGTCCGCTTAGCTTTTGCCGTCGCTACCAGCGTCGATCCCGATATTTTAGTCGTAGACGAAGCCCTGTCAGTCGGAGATGAAGCTTTCCAACGCAAATGTTTTGCTCGCATTCAAGCTATTAAAGATAAAGGCGGCACGATTCTGTTTGTTTCCCATTCTCCCACCTCAGTCGTATCGCTTTGCGACTCGGCTATATTAATGGATCGAGGAGAATTATTACTCGTCGATAGCCCCAAATTAGTCATCGCCAAATACCAAGAACTAATTTACGCTCCCGCCGACAAAGCTCAGGCAATTCGCGAAGAAATCTGCACCCTACATAAATCAAGCCAGCCCGATAATGTTTTACCGCTGAACCGGACTAAGGGACAAAATAAAGTTGTTGTAAATCAATCGATCAAACTCCCAGAAATCCGCGAGTTTTACGAGCCAGAAATGATACCTTGTACAACCATTTCTTATAAATCTAGGGGAGCCAAAATAATCGACCCCCGCATTACAACCCTGGATGGAACCGTTGTCAATCACTTAATCAATCGCAGAGAATATATCTACACCTACTCGGTGATTTTCTCTAAACCCGCTGACAAAGTTCGTTTCGGTATGCTAATTAAAAATCCCAGCGGAATAGAAATTGGCGGGGCATCTTTTGCCACCCAATCTCAGTCTATCGATCGGATCGAATCGGAAACTTTGGTAGTAATGCAATTTCGGTTTAAATGTTTGCTTCACCCCGGTTTATACTTTTTAAATGCCGGAGTTTCTGGCATCGTCGATGGAGATTTTACCTACTTAGCCCGTTGTATCGATGCTGCGATGTTCAGAGTTAAACCCGAAACCGACTCTTGCGGCACCGGCGCAGTTGACTTTTTGATCGAACCAAGTATTAGAATTACCTACGACTTGGTGAAAGCCGAACCAGAACAAGAAATGAAAGTCATCTAAATTTATCAGAATTTAGAAACAGCTTCGAGAGTGGAAAATGTGAGGAAAACCTGTGGAAACAACCTTAGAAACATTAAAAACCAATCCAATTATCCAGAATTTTATTCAGGATAGGGTGAAATTTCCTCACAAATTCCCTACGGCAATTCACCCAGATGACGAAATGTACCTCTTTAGCCTGAAAAACTTAAACGGCGATAAACAGGCAGCTTGCATTCGCTACTACTCCCTAGGTCAACGCATCTTTGATGCCGTCAAACAAATTGTTGAATGGCAATTTCAGAACTTTGATAATAATGTATCGTCTTTTTTAGATTTTGCCTGTGGCTACGGACGTTTTAGTCGCTACTTGCTACAGGAATTGTCACCGCAGCAAATTTGGGTTTCTGATATTTCTGCCAACGCTGTTAAATTCCAAACCGAACAGTTTAATGTCAACGGCATTGTTTCAACAAACTATCCAAAAGATTATCCTGGCGAAGGAAAGTTTGATTGTATTTTAGCGGCTTCTTTTTTCAGCCACGTTCCCAAAAACACCTTTGCCGACTGGGTGGAAAAGCTTTATAGTTTACTCTCACCTCAAGGGATTTTGATTTTTAGCGTTCACGATCTCACGCTTTTACCCGCTGATGTGGCCCAAAAGTCAGAGGGTTTTTATTTTGTACCAGAAAGCGAAAACACAACCCTCGATCGACAACTTTACGGAACCACCTATGTCAGCGAGGCATTTGTTAGTCAAGTTTTGGCCGAAAAGCTGGGTGCGGCAGTTACTTATTACAGAATTGAAAAAGGGCTTTGTAGGCATCAAGATATTTACATCGCAGTCAAGCATCCGGTGCAAGAATTTTCTAGTTTGAATTTTAGCCATCATCCTGAAGGAGGTTTGGAAACCTGCCAAATTACCACCGACGGCAAAATTTATCTGGCAGGTTGGGCATTAGACTTTAATCGGGATAGTAAAGTTGAGCAAATTCAAATCATCGTTAATGGTAAGCTTGTTCAAAGCTGTATTCCAGATTGCGATCGCAACAAAACTACAGATCTCCGTTCGGGCTGGACTTGTTACTCGGAAACAGATACAATTCGTCCCGATGATGTTTTAATCGTCAAAGCGATTAATAGCCGCGAACTTGAACGGGTACTAGCAGCAAATAAATTGGCAGCGATGTTCTGCTAACAGCCAAGATAATGATATAATTTCAGCCAGCAGGCTCCCTTGGACAAATCCATAACTATCTGTCAACGATTTATGAATTTATTAAACTCAATCAAATCCGTACAACATAGGTTTAAACAGTTACTAAGTAATTCCGAACCAGCCCAAGCAATTGAGGAAAGCAAATGGGCAATCCAACCTCAAGATATGCCTTGGCTAGATCGCCCCAATGCTAAAAAATTACTCGATGCCAAATACAAGTCTAAAGAAATATCATCTCAAGAATACGAATGGTTGCGGCAGTGGATAGATGAGGGATATTTTGTAGTCGATGATGCAATAGATCAAAACCTTCTCAATCCCATGATCGCAGATTTGGATAACCTGTGGTATGCGGACAAACCAATTCCTGGAGTAATAATCCACAATCTAGGATTAGATAAGGATAGTTGTAGAGACTACACCCACGCCGAAGTTCTCGATCTCGATCAAAGCGTCCGCGAACAAATGCGCGACAATTCAAATTGGAGAATCCACGAGTTATATAAAATTTCGGAAAACGCGCGCCAAATTTTTTACAGTCCAACTTTAGCCCATTTAGCCAGCTTGGTTTTGGGTAAAGAATCCCAACCCAAATACAGCATTAGCTTTCACTGGGGAAGCGGACAGTTTTTACATCAAGACATGGCGGTGTTTCATATTTTCCCAGTTAATTATCTTTTAGGCGTGTGGATAGCAGCCGAAGATATTTCGCCCGATAGCGGTCCGTTAGTATTTTATCCAGGTTCCCATAAAGAGAAAATGTATGAAAAATTTGATAATTACCCGCAAAATAACCTGAGAACAGCAAACAAAGAAACATTCCACACTTATCTCGATAGCGTCAACCAAGTCGCAGAAAAATACGAGAGAAAAGAATTTATTGATAAAAAAGGAAAAGCGCTTTTTTGGCATGGAATGCTGATTCACGGGGGAGGATGGATTAAGAATCCCAGCTTAACCAGAAGATCGTTTGTCATCCACTATACTCCAGAAGGAGTTGACAGAGCCACTGAAGTTGAAGCGCCTTTTAATTGGTAATAGACTGTGAATAAGGATACATCGTATATTTTCCCAATTGCCGGAATGCATCGATCCGGAACTTCATTAACAGCGTCTCTCCTGCAAAGCGTGGGAGTGGACATCGGCAAGAATTTAGTAGGCGCTGCTGACGGGAATATTAAAGGTCATTTTGAGAATATTGATTTTGTCGATTTTCACAAAGAGGTCTTGCGATCGCATAAACTTGACCAACAAGGTTTTACCCTCAAATCTGAAATTCCAGTCGCCGAATCCTTTATAGAAAAAGCTCAAAACATTATCCGCCAAAATTCCCAGATTCCTGTTTGGGGATGGAAAGATCCGCGCACCACTCTGTTCTTAGATTTTTGGATAAAATTATTGCCAAATGCTAATTTTATCTTCGTCTATCGTTCCCCTTGGGAAGTCGTTGACTCACTTTATCGCCGGGGAACCGATGAAATTTTATTAAGTAAACCCCAGTTAGCGCTTTTAGCCTGGATTCATTATAACAAGAAAGTTTTAGAATTTTCGGAAAAATATCCGAAAAATTCTCTCATAGTTAATATCAATACAATCGCCCAAGATTACTTAGCTTTTGTTCAAGGAATTAATGAAAAATTTAAGGTTAATTTAAAATTAACAGGTACAGAAATATTCGATCCGTCTTTATTGGTTGATAAAATTTACCAAACCCATCGACCAAGTTTAATAGAGAAATGCTTTCCAGAAGCGGTGGAGATTTATCAAGAATTGAACTCAAAAGCGCTGGGATTAGTAGAAAAACCCTCAATTTTTGGCAAAAGATCTTCAGTGCTTTGGGAGTTTCAAGATTGGTTAACCATCCGCCTGTTAGAAAAGAAGCGAAAAGGATTGCAGACTGAACTGAAGCAGTGGCAAGATCAATTTCAAGAGTCTCAAGCTAAAGTATTGGAATTAGAAACCACATTGGGGAAAACCCAAGGGCAATTAGACCAAAGGGAAATAAAATTGCAGGAAGCTTTGGCGAAACTGCTGGAATTAGAAACCACATTGGGGAAAACCCAAGGGCAATTAGATGGTACGCAGAATCAATTAAATAGCGTACAGGTAGAATTATCTCACACCCGCACTGAGAACGCAGCACTCGCAGGCGAAATTGCTGCCATGAAATATTCTAAATTATGGCAGTTGCGACAAAAATACTTGGCATTAAAACGCCGCCTGCGCTACCTAATCAAACCCTTTATATTTGCCATCGACTTTCCCACCAGTTGGAATATCGCCAATGGGAATTTTCAAATATGCGGTTGGTGCTGCAATACCCAATCTCACATCCAAACCATCCGCGCCAGAGTGGGAGAGCAAATTTTCCCAGGAAATTATGGCATGGCGCGGTCAGATGTCGCCGCCGCGTATAGGGAAATTAAAGGTGCAGAAGCATCCGGATTTGCTATTCCAGTTTCTCTTAATTCCGGACGCCACAACCTGGTACTAGAAGCGTTAACCGAACCGGGAAAATGGCAACGATTCGCCTCCTATTCCTTGGTAATTTCACCATTGGAAGCAGCAATTGACGCGCCAAAAGATTGGGAACAGAAAAGTGGCACTATATTATTTTCAGGTTGGTGCTGCCATCCGCAGCAGAAAATTGAACAGCTAGTCCTTTGCATCGGCGATATTTCTTTTGAATGCGCCTATGGAAATTACCGTCCAGATGTGGGGAAAGCTTACCCAGATTGGAAAGATAGCGCCGCCAGCGGATGGGAAGCAACCGTCGCCATTGGGGCGGGAAATTGGCAAGTTTTCCTCAAAGCAACTTTGGAGAATGGAGAAGTAGCATTATTTCAAGCACCGCTACCTTTAATTGTGCGGCGAGACTTGGCGCTTGGGAATTGGAAAAACCAATTGCAGACAGCGACAAGATTTGTAGAAGTCGTCAGGAAAAAAATCTACGAAAGGCGCATCCGACTTGGGGGAAGGTTGCTACCAAATCCGGGAGAAATACCCCGCTTGGTGGGAAAAATTATTAGTCTTTATCGGGAACAACAGTCAAAAACAGAATTAGCGACCCCTGGGTTTAATATTCCTCAACCCATAGAACCATACTCAGCTTGGTTGCAGGTTAACCAGTGGAATCAAAAAGCAGAAGCATATCTGCTGGCGCGGTTAAATACCTGTCGGGGAACCTTGGCGAAAATATCGGTAGTGATGCCAGTTTACAATACGCCGGTCGAGTTTTTGGAGCGAGCGATCGCCAGCGTCACCAACCAAGTCTACCAAAACTGGGAACTCTGCATCGCCGACGACTATAGCACCAACCCCGACATCCCAAAAACCTTACAAAAGTGGTTGGTGTTGGTCAAAGATAACCGCATCCGCGTTATTTATCTGCCAAAAAACGGCAACATCAGCGCCGCCACCAACAGCGCCGCCAGCTTAGCAACCGGGGACTATTTGGTATTCTTAGACCACGACGACGAACTCACACCCGATGCATTAGGGGAAGTCGCCTTATACTTAGCAGAAAATCCCGAAACCGACTTTCTTTATTCCGACGACGACAAAATCGACATTAACGGACAACGCTACGCACCTCAATTTAAACCCGATTGGTCGCCAGAGTTGCTACTTTCCTACATGTACTTTAGCCACCTGTGCGCCGTCAAACGAAACTTATTTGAAACCCTGGGCGGAATGCGAGTCGGGTTTGAAGGTTCCCAAGATTACGACTTCGCGTTAAGGGTAACCGAAAAAACCAATAAAATCGCTCATTTACCTTTAGTCCTTTATCACTGGCGCGCCACACCCGGATCGACCGCTATCACCGGCGCTGCTAAACCAAAAAGCTTCATCGCTGGAGAAAAAGCAGTGCAAGAAGCATTGCAGCGACGCGGTATAAAAGGAACCGCTTATCAACCCGAATGGGCGCTGAGATTGGGATTAGGATTATATTCCCATAAATTCCCAGACACCGGCCCCTCGGTTGCAATTGTTATTCCCACCAAAAACCAGGTAAGCTTACTGCAAAATTGCCTAACTTCCCTGGAAAAAACCACCTACCAAAATTACCAAGTCCTCGTCGTTGACAACGAAAGCGACGAAGCGGAAACCTTAGCATATCTAGAACAAATTCCCCATCGCGTCTTAAAAGTGAAAAATCCCGATGGGAAATTCAACTTCGCCGCCATTAACAACCGCGCCGCCGAACAAGTCGAAACCGACTATCTGCTATTCCTCAACAACGACACCCAAGTCATATCCCCAGATTGGTTATCTCAAATGATAGGATACGCGCAAATCGAAGGCGTCGGCGCCGTCGGTGCGAGATTGCTTTTTCCCGATGGTAGAGTGCAACATGCAGGCGTAATTCACGGGATGCATCACGGGTTAGCGGGACATGCATTTAAACTAATAAATAAAGACGATGGCGGATATCTTTCTTACGCCAAAGTGACGCGAAATTACTCCGCCGTCACCGCAGCTTGTCTGCTGACGCCGCGACAGTTATTCCTAGAATTAGGCGGATTTGACGAGATAGAATTCGCCGTCGCTTACAACGATGCAGATTACGGTTATCGATTGTTAGAAAAAGGGTATCGCTCCGTTTATTGTACCACGGCAGAATTTATTCATTACGAGGGGAGTACAAGAGGATTTAGCGATAACCCCAAAGAAAGAGCAAACTATCGGCAAAAGTATGGAAAAAAAGTAGACTGCTTCTACAGTCCGCATCTTTCCTTAGAAAACGAACAGGTACAAATCCAAGCGCGACGCATTTTCCTACCTGTAGGGGCGGGTTTTACCAACCAACTCGCCGAATCACAAGACATCTCGTTAAACCCGCCCCTACTCGTTAAACCCGCCTTTACACCCCTAAAAATATTGATGTGCAGCAACGATTTAAACTTCACAGGTGCGCCGCTGCATCAATACGAAATTGCCGTAAATCTTGCCAAAAAAGGAGCGATCAAACCCATCGCTTTCTGCGTCAATGAAGGACCATTGCGAGAAGTATACCAACAGCAGGGAATTGAAGTCATCGTGCGGGAACATCCCCTGGCGAATATTTATACCCGAGGTGCATACGACGAAGCACTGGAAAAGCTGGGAGAAGAAATTAAGCAACTCGATATCGATCTAATATATGCCAATACCCTGAATAACTTTTTCATGGTAGATTGCGCCAAGAAAATCGGCATTCCTTGCGTTTGGAACTTGCACGAAAGCGAACCTTGGCAAACATATTTCAACCATTTCGGCGCAGAAATAGCATCCCGCGCCTTAGAATGCTTCGCTTATCCTTACCAGATCGTTTTTGTCGCCGATGCGACGCGGGAGAGTTATTTACCGCTGAATACTCAGCATAATTTTACCGTGATTCATAACGGTTTAGATATAGAACGATTGGATGCAGCAGCGCCAGGGTGGACGAAATCAGATGCGAGAAAATCTTTGGGAGTGGAACCGGAAGAAGTGGTAATTTTGCTATTGGGGACAGTATGCGATCGCAAAGGACAACAAGACCTAGTTCGCGCCCTCTCCCACCTACCCAAACAACACCATACCAACATTCGCTGCTTCATCGTCGGCGATCGCCCAAATTACTACAGTCGCCAACTGGCAAAATTAGCAGCAGAACTACCATCATCCTTACAACAGCGATTAACAATCGTACCAGAAACCGCAGATACAGCCAGATATTACCAAGCCGCCGATATCTTTGTCTGCACTTCCCGCATCGAAAGCTATCCCAGAGTGATTTTAGAAGCAATGGCGTATAACCTACCCATCATCACCACCCCCGTATTCGGGATTAAAGAACAAGTCCTTCTTGGAATCAACGGGATATTTTACACCCCAGGAAATGCGGCAGAATTGGCAAATGGGATCGCCTCCCTCCTAGATAATAAATCCCTGCGCCAACAAATGGCACAAAACTCCCGTTACGTCCTCCAATCTTTAACCACCTTTGACGAAATGACCCAAGCTTATGCCCAAATTTTCCGCGAAGCTTATCTTAGCCAAAAATAGGTTATCAAAAATAATCCATCCTGACCTCAAAATTAAAATTAGACAGATGAAAAAAAAAATAATATATATATCCCGATTATATGGAATAGCAAAAATGTTTAACCTCGATACCCCAACCAATACAACAATAAGCTATATAACAAAATTTTCCGGTTGGTTCATACCTGAAGAAAAAACAGAAGTACGGCTGAATGTATCGCTGAACGGTCAATCCTATGTTACTCTATCTCATGGCCTACTCCGCCCCGATGTAGCAGCAGCTTTTCCCCAAAAAGAAAATGCATTAAACAGCGGTTTATCAGGCGATATTCTAATTCCCCATACAATCAAACCAGGGGAAATTATAGAAATTGAAATATCCGAGAAAAATCAAAATATTTCATTATTTAAAGAAGAATTTACCTTGGGTGCTAATGAAAGCCAACAACTGCAAACCAGAACCAGAAAATTTGAACTAAAACAATTGCTATATTGCCCAGAATGTGGAAGCAAACTAAATCAAATAGATCGGTCGTGCGAAGTTTGCAATTATCCAGTTTATACCAGAGGCAATACCCCCCACATCCTGCAAAAAGGAGATTTGCCATTTCTCAGGCTAACAGAAACCGAAAAAACCCATCCCTATTCGCTCTATGTTATTGAACTTTTGACTAAAATAGAAGATGGACTCGTTCTAGACTTTGGTGCAGGAAACACCCCCGAAGGCGACCTAAGACCGAACATTTGCTATCTTGACGTGCAGCAATATCCCCACACCGATATTGTATGCAACACAACCAAATTACCTTTCCCAGATGCCATCTTTGACGCAGTTATCAGTCAAGCAGTATTTGAACACATACCAAATCCATTCCTCACCGCTAAAGAATTACATCGAATTTTAAAGCCAGGGGGTATAATCTTTATCGATACAGCTTTTATGCAGCCACTACACGGCGATCCGAGTCACTACTTTAACATGACACTGCACGGCCTTCGTTTAGTAATGTCTGATTTTGAAGAATTACGCAGTGGAATTAGACCTTATCAGTATCCTTCCTTTGGATTTATCATGCAAATCGAAGCCGTTTTACCATATATTACTCAAGAATTGTGGAAAAATAAATTACAAGATTGGCGTGAATTCCTTTTAAAAGAAGGTAATAATCTAGATATAGCCCTGGAACAAAAAGGTCGAGAAATTTTGGCAGCGGGAGTATTTTTTGAGGGGATAAAAGCAGTAAGATAATGGGATGTGAAATAGATTTTCTGATAATAGGCGCGCAAAAAAGCGGGACAACATCCCTGTACAACTATCTAATTAAACATCCGCAAATTGTACCAGCGCGCACAAAAGAAGTGCATTATTTTGACCTAAACTTTGACAAAGGAATCTCATGGTATCAAGACCAATTTCACCCCTTCGATAGGCAAAATAAACTCATCACCGGAGAAGCAAGCCCCTACTACATCTTTCATCCATTAGTGGCGAAAAGAGTACAACAAATATTGCCAAAAGTCAAGTTAATTATATTATTGAGAAACCCAGTAGAGCGAGCAATTTCCCATTATTATCACGAAGTAAGATTGGGAGTAGAAGACAAAGCGATAGAGGAAGCGATTGCATCCGAACCCACCCGCCTAGCAGGCGAAACCGAAAAAATCCTAGAAAACCCCAACTATTACAGCTTCAACCACCAACACTACACCTACCTTTCCAGAGGCATATACCTAGACCAGATCAAAAACTGGATGAACTTCTTCCCCAAAGAACAACTTTTAATCCTCAAAAGCGAAGACCTATACAACCACCCCCCAACCATCCTAAATCAAGTCTGTAACTTCTTAGAAATACCTCCATATCAACTCCCAGACTATGTTAAATATAATGCAGGAGAATACCCCCCCATCCACCCAGCAATATACCAACAACTAACCGCCTACTTCCAACCTCACAATCAAAACCTAGAAAACTACTTAGGCAGAAACCTCAACTGGTAACAGGACTAAAGTCCTTACTACAAACCTCTTCCTTCCTCTTCCCTCTGCGTCCTCTGCGTCTCTGCGGTTCCATAAATACCGACCCACCCAAACCCCAATGAAAATCTTATTTTTACATCCCAACTTTCCCGCCCAATTTCGCCACGTCGCCGCATTATTAGGTCAAGACCCCAACAACGAAGTAGTCTTTGCTACCAAAGTCGAAAACCCAGAATGGCAAATACCCGGAGTCCGCAAAGTCATGTTTCAACCGAGTCGCACCCCCCGCGCCGAAACCCACCACTACGTGCGATTCCTAGAAAGCGGCGTCCTCCACGGACAAGCAGTATTCCGAGTAGCAGAACAACTCAAATCAGAAGGATTTGTCCCCGACATCGTCTACGGACATTCCGGGTGGGGACCCACCTTATTCGTCAAAGACGCCTTCCCAAACGCCGTCCTGCTATGCTACTTCGAGTGGTTTTATCACTCCATCGGTTCCGACGCCGACTTTGACCCCGCCGACCCCCTCACAGTCGATGACATGGCGCGCATCAGAATCAAAAACGCCCCCATATTAATCGACTTATACAGCTGCGACTGGGGCATCTCCCCCACCCACTGGCAACAATCCCAATTTCCCAAAGAATTCCATAGTAAAATCAGCGTCCTCCACGACGGCGTCGATACCGACTACTTCCAACCCAACCCAGACGCCAAACTCATCCTACCCAACCTCGACCTATCAGACGTAGACGAAATTGTCACCTACGTAGGACGAGGCATGGAACCCTATCGCGGCTTTCCCGAATTTATCGAATCCCTCGCCTACCTGCAAGAACGCCGTCCCAACTGCCACGTAGTAATAGTAGGCGCAGATCGCGTCTGCTACGGCAAATCCCTACCCAACGGCGAAACCTACAAACAGCAGATGCTGAAAAAAGTCCCCTTAGACTTATCCCGCGTTCACTTCGTCGGCACCTTACCCTACGGACTTTACCTGAAAGTAATTCAAGCATCCTCGGTTCACGTTTATTTAACCCGACCTTTTGTATTATCTTGGTCAATGATTGAATCCATGTCCACCGGGTGTTTAGTCGTGGGATCGGACACCCCACCCGTGCGCGAAGTGATTCAGGATGGAGAAAATGGCTTGCTAGTAGATTTCTTCTCCCCCAAGCAAATAGCCGACCGCATTTGCGAAGTATTAGACCATCCTACCCGCATGGCAGAAATCCGCGCCAAAGCAAGGCAAACCGTCGTAGAAAAATATGCCCACCAACAGTTACTACCCCGCCACATCCAACTGATTAAAGATGTGGCAAATCGCTCCTTCCCACCCGACCTCAGCAAAACCAGTTACCAATTGACACAGGGTCAGGATTTAGCGGTGCGGTAGGGGAACTTAACCAAATCTTGCAGCAGAAGGTTCACAAACTCCGGTATGATAACCATCGTTGTTAAAAATTTCCTATAGAAGGGGAACTATAACAGCAGTGCCACAGTCATGAAAGCTTACGCAAAAAACTAAAGAAACTGGGTTGCTAGCCAAGTCCGGCGTTGCTGAAAAGATTTATTCTCGTTTGAGAAACCCGGTTTGAAGCGTCAGTATTATTCATGAAGCGGCAACAATCTTTAGCTGGGGCGCTGTCTAAGTAATTGGAGAGAATCAATGATGCAAGCTATACTACTGGAGGCTCTGCCAGCGAAACCAACCAGGAAATCTGCCTGGTCAGCTCAATCGGCAAGCAGCCATTGTAGAAACTTTGTCGGATATATCATCAACATATCCAGTACACGACTACAAAATGAGGAGTGAACGATAAATGGCTGAAATTATACTTACGCCGGGACCCGACAACACGATAGTCGGTGCTGCTGGCGATACAATTTATGGACTGCAAGGGGATGACACCATCAGAGCCTTGTCGGGAAACGTCATACTTTATGGCGGTAAAGACAACGATAGCCTACTCGGCAGTGGCCCCAACAGTACGCTTTATGGCGACAAAGGTAGTGATTACCTCACCAGCGTCAGCCAAAGTTTTTTGATCGGCGGTGATGATAACGACACCCTGAAAGCAACTTTTTCCGATACCTTGTACGGCAATGTAGGCAACGACAGCTTGATCGGCGCTCAAAGCAGTATTCTGTTTGGCGGCAAGGGTAAAGATATCCTGGTCGGCGCGGCGGGTTCGACGCTGTACGGTGACGCCGATGATGACAATCTCGTTGGTGCAGGCGGCGGTTTGTTGTACGGCGATGATGCCTTGGGAGAGCAGTCTGGTAACGATACTATCACCGCTCTGGGGGGAGATACCGTGTATGGCGGTAAAGGCGACGACAACATCACAGTCAAGGCATCAGGAGCAATCATTTTCGCTGGTCAGGGTGCTGACACCATCACGCTTGACGCTGCGGTGCAAGGCAACGTCACCGTTTTAGGTGGTCAAGACGATGACATCATCATTGGTAAAGGCGGTCGCAGCGTCCTGAAAGGCGACAAGGGCAACGACTCCCTGGTTGGGTCAGAGGGTGCCACTGGTACTAATAGCGACTCCCTCTATGGTGGTGCCGGTGCCGACACCCTTGTAGGTACTGCTCAGAAGGACTTTTTTGTCGGTGGCGATACTACAAGTACTAACGACACCGCACCTGGTGCCGACTTTATCGACTGCAAAGCTGGCGAAGACACCGTCTACGGTGGGGGTGGTAATGACAATATAAACGCTGGCAGCGAAAACGATATCGTCTATGGCGGTGGCGGCGGTGACACCATAATAGCTGGGACAGGTGACGACAAAATGTTTGGTGGTGCTGGTAATGACAGCATCTTCGGTGGCGATGGCAAGGACAGCTTGATTGGGGATGATGGCAACGACACCTTGATTGGTGGCAGGGAAAACGACGTCATCACTGGTGGTGGTGGAGCCGACTTCTTTGTTTACACCAAAATTGAGCTTCCTGACGGCAATCCATTAGGGGCAAGCAAAGTCACCAACTTAACCGAACTTGGGCTAGACACCATCCTAGACTTTCAGTCAGGTGTAGACAAGATAGTTCTAGGAAAAGACTTGTTTGGCGATCCGTTAAACGATCCAACCAAGACACCAGGAGTTGCAGTCGTTACATCCGTCGATGCGGCTAAGCTTGCCGTTGCACCCCTGGTTTTAGACAAGAGTACTGGTTTCCTCTACTTCAATCAAAATCTTGGTCAGCCAGACTTTGGTACTTTTGCAGAGGGCAAGTTCCTCTTTTTACAAAATGCTACCACTCTCACCAACACCGACTTCATCATCGTTTAGTAGGTTGTACAAGTAGGTAGTAGGTTGGGTTGAACCCAGTGAACCCCGATATAAACCAAGAATCCCGGTTTCTTCAAGAAACCGGGATTTTTAATCGCCCAATTATTAACTTTCTGAAGTTGGGTTTCCTTACCTCAACCCAACCTACAATTCTAATTAACCCAAGTTGCTAGTTATAACTATCCTGGGTTGCTCGCATTGCTAATCGCTAATTGCTAATTGCTGATGGGAATATTTTTCGGTTCTACCAGCCATTAGCTATTAGCCATTAGCCTGTCTTGGGCCCTCAAAAGATAACTAGCAACTTGCGTTAATTATCAGCCAAACAATTCTGGCACCCGACTTCGCAACTCCTCATTCAACCTGGGTAATTCATCTCGCATTTGCAAATACCAATCCCGCCGCTGTTGATAGTGCTGGGACAGCAAGCGATTTTCTTTCACCCACTCATAGGCATTTGCTGCTAACTGATGCCGGAATTGCGTATCCTCAATCAATTGCCGCAACTTCGCCTCGAATTCATCTACCGAACGATAGATTAATCCAGTTTCCCCTTCTACAATCGATCCCTCATATACCGTAGGACTCGACAACACCGCCACCCCATGTCCCGCACATTCAATAAACTTGAGGTCGGATTTCATGTTATTAAAACGGGTAGGATTGAGCGGCAACAAACCAATATCGCAAGCGTGCAAAATTTCCTGATACCGTTCGTAAGGACAAAACGGTTCTAACTCCTTGTGCGGCGTTTCCAATGCTGCAAAAAACTGCTTATCGTAAATTACCTGCACCCGCACTTTTTCCCCATAATCTGCCAACACCCGATTCAAAGCAGGCATGATCGCAGCCCAATCTTCCTCGCGATTCAGCGCCCCAAAAAATATTTTTATCTCTCCATCTTCACCGTACTGCCTCTTTTCTGGTAGATAAGCAAGCTGATTTTGAAATACCTTCACATTAGGATTAATTTGCCGCAAAAACTCTGCCAAAGGTTCCGTAGAAGTTTGCACGCAGTGACAAACGCGGTAGGTAAAAAATTGATTTTCTGCGTGAGCGGGCCAACGCATGGGATCGTCATCAATTTCTGCTATAATTAAATATCCCCGTCGCAACAATTCTTGTATTTTGGGAATATCATCGGGCGCTTGCAAAAAGCCCCGCTGCCAAATCAATACCTTTTCTTCTCCAGGCTGGGCTATGCTCAAATCGGCGGTTTTCACCGCCGCCACCGTCCGCACCCCTGGAATCGTAGAACTGAGGCGGTCTGGCTCCAAAACTCGCACTCTGTCGCAAGCCAAAGGCGCCATCATCATCGTTTGAATCAGCAGACGCCTGGGTTGTACTGAAGATTTAATTGCGCGCACCACATACTGAAAAGCACCCGTTTGGAGAGCAAATTGAGCCTGCGCGACACCCAAAGCTTGGAGTACCGGCGCTATCACCTGCTGGAACTTTTCATAATCGGCTCCTTTATTTCCCCGCGTTTGAATTTCATACACTTGTAACTTTGCAGCGGCAAATAGTTGCTTGATGCTATCTAAGGTAAAAAAGCGCAAGTGAGTGCGGTCGAGCAAGCCTTCATCTTCGTAATTCCAATTGCCCCGCAACAGCTTGACGAGCAGACTCCAGTGCTGCACGTTGGGGATACATGCCAAAACTTGACCTTCCGGTTTTAACCAGGCTGCGTGGCGCTGTAGCGCTGCCCAAGGGTCGTACATGTGTTCCAGCACGTCGCCATAAACCAGGCAATCTATCGTCCCCTCTGGGATATCTAGCGCTAGGTTTGGGTCTTCGGCACTTCCCACGATTACATTGTCTAGTCTAGTTGCGGCGATTTGTGCGGCTTGTGGGTTCAATTCCAAGCCGATGTATTTGCAGTGGGGATTGATGCGCTTGTACTGTTCTGCCAAAGCACCCGCTCCGCAGCCAATCTCAACAATGACCTTAGCCTCAGCGGGCAATAACCTGAGCAAATCTAGATTAATGCGATTGTAATAGTCTGGTAAGGGTTGGGAATGGGTAATTGGTAATTGGTAATTGGTCATGGGGGAGCCAAGAGAGGCGGGTTTAGTTAAATTATCTGTTTGAGTTGTACCTTTCTGGGTAAAACCCGCCCCTACAGCGCTCTCCTGATCCTGCGATCCAGAGCTTCCTTGCTTTGCAGCGCCGCTACAAAAACTTAATACTTTCTCACCCCAGCCGCAAGCAAAATGCTCGATTTCCAAAAAATTGGCATTTTCGGGGGCTGATTTGTAAGTGCGAAAAGTCCGCATAATTCCCAGGGTAGCGGCACTTTCTAATGGACCGAACCAACTGGTATCTCGGTCTAAAAAGTGAGGCTGTCGCACCCAGTGGTTCATTTGGGCGACATTCAAGAAATAGCAAGCTGCATGGGGATTGGATGTCCGCAGGAAGCGAACGCTGTTGCCCATAATTTGACCTTTCAATTCTGGCTGGTCTTGCAGGTCTTGATATTTAGCGGTAAATTCAGGTGCTAGGTTGGGATCGATGTAGGTTTTGCAGTTGGGGCCATCGAGGGATACTTCGTAGCGATGGGGCATAAGTAAGCACATATTCCCCGCTTGCTGGGTAAACCAGTTGAGTTTATTAAACAACCAGGGGTCGTGCAAAATCCCGTCGTCTTCCAGAAAGCAGAAATATTCGTAACTGCCCAAACAGTCCCGCAGTAGCGCCTGACACTCAAACCCCAACATCATCGGTTCAACGCGGGTTGGATAATGTTTGTAGAGATGGGAAGGCAAGGGTAGTCGATCCAATAGGTGGCTACCCTGAGTTGTGCAAATTACAATATCAATTTGATGCGCTTGGGGCTGATTTGCCGGAATTGTTTTGCGTTGGTCAAAGTCCGCCACCAGCTGGGAGTTGCCAAATAACTGGTGCAACGCCGTGACGCAAGCCGTTAGCGCCTCGATGCGCGGTTGGGGGTCTTTTCCCAGGGAAGCGTACCGCCCATCGCCAAGAGGTTTAAAGTAGTGGGGGATGGTGAATAAAATCCGCATAGACAGCTTCAGGAGAGGGTATTCGCCGCTTTTTTACAATTCTTTAAAAATTCTCCCGGTTTTCCAGATTTGCAATGGTATATTAAAGGGTTAAAGTCGATTCGATCGCATTTTGCTAAAAGTCTGGGAAAAATATCCGAGGTTTGGTAATAAATCATAGGCGATTCGGTGCCGCTATTGCAGTTGCCATCCGTTTGGCAGCTTTTCGGGAATTTGACGGTTTTCGATTGTATATCAAGGTCAAAGGGGGCGGATATCCGTTCGGGGAAAAAACCTGGCGCTCCCGCTCCGTTCGTAGTAGGCGCTTGAGCGCCGTTGGGCGTCCTTGGGCGCCGTTCCTAGTAGGCGATGGCAGCGCCGTTGGGCGCCCTTGGGCGCCGTCGAATGGTAAAATCCCCACAGAATCAGGTTAACTTAGTATCAGGGTCCAATCTAAATCGGCAACCGTAAAAACTTCTATCAGTAGTAACTAATGGCACAAGTGTTTCAAGCTGGCAATAAAATAATTCAAGCAGAGGAAATGCTGGTATTATTAGGTAGGTATCAAATGATGCCGCAGTTTTTACGCGGGCTGATAATAGATGAAGCGATCGCTGATATCAATTGTACAGAAGAAGAAAAGGCGGCAGCGCTCGGGCAGTTGGAAGCCCAATATCAGCTGACCACCCCGGAAGCGAAAGAAGCTTGGCTAACGAGTCAAAACTTGACACCAGAACACCTAGAAGAAATCGCCACGCGACCCCTGAGGCTGGAAAAATATAAGCAAGAAACTTGGGGACATAAGGTCGAGTCTTATTTCCTCGCACGCAAACCCTATCTCGACCAAGTGAGATATTCCCTGCTCCGCACCAAAGACCTGGGTTTGGCGAACGAGTTATACTTTCGCATCCAAGGAGGGGAACAGTCCTTCGCCGAAATCGCCAAAGAATACTCTCAAGGGGTAGAAGCGAATACGGGGGGTTTATTGGGACCAGTTCCCATCCGTCAACCCCATCCCCTGATTAGTCAACTACTATCAGTAAGCAAACCGGGTCAACTTTGGCCTCCGCGCGCCCTAGCGGAATGGTTTGTCATAGTCAGATTAGAACAATTGATTCCCGCCCAACTCGATGATGCCATGCGCCGCCGCTTAATCGACGAAATGTTTGAAACTTGGATGAACGAGCAGATAAAACAAATGGGACCATTGCAGCTGGTAGAAACGCAACCAGAATAAGCAGTAGTAGGATAGGCGATCTGGAGCAGGTGAGCATGACCAATTAGCAATTAGCAATTAGCAATTAGCAATTACCGAATCTAAAATTACTATGACCCAAGCAGTTTCTCGAACCGAAATACAAGCTTTTCTCGCCAAGACAGAGCCGTTCTCGCAACTGGGAAGCGCCGCATTACAAAAGCTGGCAGGGGAATGCGAAATGCTGCGCTATCGCATTGGACAAACGATCCTGCAAAGAGAGGCGCTGCCTGCGAATATATCGATAATATACATCGGACAGGTGCGGCTGTTGGGACAAGACCATCGCACGCAAATGCCCGTAAGCTTAAAGTTAGCAGGGCCGGGTGAAGTGCTGGGGTGGGGCTCGCTGGTGCGGGGAGTGGGTTGTGAAACAGCGATCGCATCCACCGAATCGATCTGCATTACCGTTCCGGCAGGGGTATTTCTGGCCTACGTGGAGAAAGAAGAGGCATTAAAGAGGGCATTTCGGGCTCGCGCCAATGCCTGCGAAGTTGCTGCACTGCTGAGTGTGGAATTGCAGCGCCGCGCCCTGGGGGACGCCAATCTGAAAGAATTAACCGTCCAGGTGCTGCCCGGTGTAGAAGTGCTGAATTTCCCATCCGGCACGCCGCAAATCCCCGCATTAGATGGGGGAAAACTATGGCTGGTCAGCAGCGGCACGATCGGTGCCTTCTCAGAGGGTAGCCGATTTCCGACAGAAGAATCTGGCAAATGGCAGCCAGTTCGAGGCAAACAAGGGGTGAGATTGCTGGGGTTGCCAATAATCAGCGAACCCGCACCAGAGAATCCCAGCGAACCCGTACAAACTCAAAGCCAACCCGTCCCCGACAGCGGGGAATCACCCTATGAAGCAATACCGATCGCGCCTGATATCCCAGTAGCGCTTGCTGAACCAAAAAAAGAAGAACGAGAAAACTTCCCCTTTGTGCGAGGTAGGGGACAAATTGAAGCACCTTTAGCTTGCTTCAAAATGCTGAGCCAGCATTTTGACGTGCGATTTCGCCGCGACATCCTGCGCAAAATATTAGACAACCAACTCAAATCCACGGGCAACATTACGCTGATGACCTGCGGGGCGGTAGCCGAAACAATGGGTTTAAAAGCCCGACTGGTAGAAGTCCCCGCCCAAGCTCTCTTCAGATTATCAGCACCAGCATTAATTCAATGGCAAGATAGCTTTGCCGTCGTTTATAAAATAACCGAAAAAGAACTGGTTTTAGGCGTACCGCAAGAAGGAATTCGCCGCCGCAGTCCCAGGGACTTTACCGAAACTTGGGGAGCAAAGGGACAGGTGCTGTTGCTGGAAGCTCGTCTTGAAGGAGTTAAAGAAGATTTCAGCCTCCGCTGGTTTTTACCATCTATTTCCAAATATCGCAAAGTCCTGATCGAAGTATTTATCGCCTCGTTCTTTGTCCAGCTGTTTGGACTTGCCAACCCGCTGATCACCCAGGTGATTATCGATAAAGTGCTGGTGCAGCGCAGCATCGATACCCTGCACGTGTTGGGAGTCTTTTTGTTAGGCGTAGGGGTGTTTGAAGGGTTGCTCACCCACCTGCGGACGGTTTTATTTGTAGATACCACCAACCGGATTGACGTCACCCTGGGTTCGGAGGTAATCGATCGCTTGCTGACCCTGCCCTTAAATTATTTCGACCATCGACGGGTGGGGGAACTAGCAGGACGGATAAACGAATTGGAAAATATTCGCTCGTTTCTGACCGGGACAGCACTCACCGTCGTGCTGGACTCGGTATTCTCGGTGATTTATATCATCGTGATGATAATTTACAGCGTGCCCCTGACGGTTGTCGCCTTATTAACCATCCCGTTATTCGCCATCTTGACTTTAATTGTCGCCCCGATCGTACAGCGACAGTTACGCACCAAAGCCGAACGCTTGGCGGATAGTCAGTCGTATTTAGTCGAAGTGCTTTCGGGTATCCAAACCGTCAAGGCACAGACAATCGAGCTAAAATCTCGCTGGAACTGGCAAGAAAAATATACCCGCTACATATCGGCGGGGTTTAAGACAGTGCTGACGTTTAGTACCGCCAGTTCGCTGTCGGGGTTTTTCAACAAGCTATCGGGACTGCTGCTGTTGTGGGTGGGCGCTTATTTGGTTTTAGACAATAAGATGACCCTGGGGCAGTTAATTGCGTTCCGGATTATTGCTGGTTACGTTACTAGCCCCTTGTTGCGCCTGGTGCAACTGTGGCAAAACTTCCAAGAAACTGCTCTATCTATCGAACGGCTGAGCGATGTAATGAATGCCACTCCAGAGGCAGACGAAACCAATCGCAGCAATATCACCATGCCGCCGATTGAGGGAACAGTCAAGTACGAGAACTTATCGTTTGGGTTTAATCCAGGCGGAACGCTGCAACTGGTGAATGTGAATGTAGAATTCCCAGTGGGAACCTTTGCCGGAATTGTCGGACAAAGCGGTTCGGGAAAAAGCACGCTGATGAAGTTGCTGGCAAGGCTTTACGAACCAACCTCAGGGCGAATTCAAGTCGATCAATACGATATTGCCAAAGTCGAACTTTACTCGCTGCGGCGGCAAATCGGGATGGTGTTACAGGATACGCTGTTATTTAACGGCACCGTGCGGGAAAATATTGCCTTAACAAATCCTGAAGCCAGCGATGAAGAAATTATCCAGGCCGCTAAAATAGCAGTCGCCCACGATTTTATTATGTCTTTGCCCCAAGGGTATAACACGATAGTGGGGGAAAGGGGGTCATCCCTATCTGGGGGACAAAGACAGCGGATTGCGATCGCGCGCACCGTGCTGCAAAATCCCAAAATGCTAATCTTAGACGAAGCCACCAGCGCCCTAGATTACCACTCAGAACACCAAGTCTGCGAAAACCTAGCAGCAGCCTTTAGCCATCGCACTGTATTTTTCATCACCCACCGACTCAGTACCGTGAGAAATGCCGATGTGATCTTGATGATGGATCAGGGGAGCGTGGTCGAACAAGGAACGCACAAAGAATTAATGGCACTCAAAGGCCGATACTACTGCCTCTACCAACAACAAGAATCGGGACTTTCTTAAATCGGATGGCGTTCCCAGGCGACCGCCTGGGGAACGAGGATAATAGGTAATAAGAAAGCTTGTTACCAATTACCAATCACCAATCACCAATTACCAATTACCAATTACCAACTATGACCAACAAACAATTACTAGATCATGCCAACGGCAATGGCAACGGCAATGGTAAGCACAATGGGGCTACCACTGTCAAGGACTTTAAACCGATTTATTTGCCCAGCCCAGAACCCATTGTCCCCAAAGTAGTCGAATTTAAACCCAGCGAACAACCCGTCCTGATAGGACGACCAGGTTGGTGGTCCCACGCCTTTGTTTGGGTAATTGTGGGGATTACGGGTTCTGGGATTGCTTGGGCGTGCCTTGCCCCCATCGAGCAAGCCGTACCCGCCATGGGTAAATTAGAAGCCGTGGGGGCTGCTAGAGAAGTGCGGGCGCCCAACGGCGGTGTCGTGCGGGAAATTTTCGTGAAAGACGGTCAAAAGGTGAAAAAAGGCGACCTGCTGCTCACCTTTGACCCCAGAGCGCCCCAAGCCGATTTAGAATCCTTGAAAAAACTGCGGGAGACGCTGTTAAAGGAAAATCAGTTTTATAACGATGCCAAAAATGGCAATATGGCGGGAGGGACGCCAGAGTGGCGCAGTCTGATGGAGTCGCGCAACGCCCTCCTATCAGAAAACGAGTACTTGAGGGCGCAGCTTTCCGGCGGCAAAACGGCGGGAAGTGGCAGTGGGGAATTCAACGCCAACCAACAAAGACTGTTAGTAGCCAGTCGCGCCGAAATACAGTCTCGCGTAGCCGCAGCCAGATTGCAAGTCCAGGAATTAGGAACGCAACTAGGCCAGGTGCGGGGACTCCTAGAAGCTTCTAGGAAACAATTACCCATGCAACAGGCGCAATTAGAAACAGCGAAGCAGCGATTGCTCACCGCCAGAGATCAGCTAACCACAGCCCAGGCGCAATTACCCAGGGCAGTTGAGCAACTGCAAACCTCTAGGGCGCAATTAAACAGGTCCGTTGAGCAATTGGAAACCGCTAAGGCGCAATTACCCAAAGCACTTGAGCAGTGGGAAGTAGCTAAAGCCCAATTACCCAGGGCAGCTGAGCAGTTATTAGTGGCAAGGGCGCAAGTACCCAAGGCAGCTGAGCGAATTGAAACGGCAAGGCAGTTGCTCGAGACGGATCAAGCTTTGTATAACAAAATCAAACCCGTCGTAGATGCAGGAGCGCTGTCCGAACTGCAAGCTCAACGGCAACAACAACAAATTTTGACGCGCCGTCAGGAAGTCGCAGCAAGCGAAGCGGACATTTTGACCCGCAGAAATGAAGTGGTGGCAAGGGAATCGGAAATCCTGCGCCGCCGTCAGGAAATTACTGCCGGGGAATCGGAAATCCTGCGCCGCCGTCAGGAAATTACTGCCGGGGAATCGGAAATCCTGCGCCGCCGTCAGGAAATCACTGCCGGGGAATCGGAAATTCTGCGCCGCCGTCAGGAAATTACCGCCAGTTATGGTGAAATTGCCAATCGCCAAGGCGAAGTCGCGGGGCGGGAAGCGGAATTGTTGAAAACTCAAGCCGAAATCGACCGCTTAGTCAAGGAAGAACAACGCATCCAAGTAGCGATTAATCGGGCGCAGGAACAGTTGCAAAATACGGTAGCCCTATCGGCGAGAGATATCTTGACGAAAATTGCCGATAATCAAAAACGGGTGGCAGAAATTGATAGCCAACTCGCTCGCATCCGCTTGGAAAATCAGAAAAAACTCGATGAAATTTCCAGCCAAATTGTGAAAGCGGAACAAGCAGTTCAATACCAAGAATTGCGCGCGCCAGAAGATGGGATAGTGTTCGATTTAAAACCGAATTCACCAGGACATGTTGTCAGAGCAATTGATAACGAACCAGTGCTGAAAATTGTACCAAACGATAAGTTAGTGGCAGCCGTTCACCTGCAAAACAAAGATATCGGACATGTCCAAGAAGGAATGGATGTAGATATCAGCGTTGAATCGTTCCCTGCTACGGAATTTGGCACGCTTAATGGCAAATTAATTTCGATTGGTTCCGATGCCTTGCCGCCGACCCAGGAACGTCCTTTCTATGCGTTCCCAGCTAAAATTGAGATGGAGCGCCAGACAATTAACGTCAACGGTAAGGAATATAATCTCCAATCCGGGATGGCGATTAATGCCACAATTAAAGTGCGTAAGCGCAAGGTGATCGATATCTTTACAGAGTTGTTCCAGAAGTCAACCGATAGCCTCAAGACTGTCAGGTAATCAGCTAACGCCTGTTGCTAGTTATCCCGTTGCTCATTGCTCATTGCTCATTGCTGATATAGTATTTTTCCTTCCATTAGCCCCACTTTACGTTTGAGATAACTAACAACTTGAGTTAATCAGCTAAAAAAAAGCACCATCTTGGACTGTGGGGATAATTGCTGTCTCCACAGTTTTGTTTTATATCATGTCCTTAGGCATCGGTAGTTGAGGCTAACAGGTAAGCAGGTGAGAGCAAGAGCAGGTGAGATCTTGAGCTGGTGGGAGGAAAAAAAACAGCTTTTCCCACAATCAACTATATACAACCGATACCTAAAAACATGATATAAGTCCTAAGCAGAAAGAAAAACGATCGGGGTTCTAGATGGCGCGATCGCTTGTAAAATTAACCCAAAGCGATTCGCCGCGTGGATACCCTGGGCGAAGGCTGCCAACGGTTGCGATCGCTCTGATTTAATGGTATAGATGTCACCAGAAAAATTACAGGGATTGATGGAGCGATTCTCCCCGTGGAGACGCAACGAAGTGAGTTGAGGTTTCTGTATTAGTGGTGGGAGAGGAAGTCAATGACAAATGCAGATTATTCCGTTGTGATTCCAATCTATAACGAGGCAGAAACGATGGGGGAGTTATGGAAACGACTGTCTAAGGTTTTCAAACAACTCGATGGCGATACCAAGGTGATTTTTATTAACGATGGCAGTTATATTAGCGGTTTAAGATCCTATGCAGGATTTAAACAAACAGGTATTGTGGTAGAACGGGGTCCGCGATATAAAGGTGAACCAAGGGTGACGGTACTCAAGCTGTTTAAACTCGCGTTTGATGGCATATTTTCCTGTGACACAATTCCTTGGAAAATTTCTACTTTCTTGGGATTTGTATTGGCGATCGCTTCCTTTATCATCGGCCTGATTGGACTGGATTACAAGTTAATTTTGGGTCAAGAGTTTTTAGAGTGGAATCAAGGATTGACGACCGCTTTGTTTCTCGGCGGCATTCAACTCATTTCTTTGGGCATTATTGGAGAATACATCGGGCGCATCTACGAGCGGGTGAAGCAGCGCCCTTACTATATAATTAGAGAGCAAATTGGATTTGAAGAGTAAATAGCAGATTAAGGAATTACAAAAAATAGAACGACATGAATGCCATCAAATTTCCTGTTAAACAAGTAGGGGAAAAACTGGCTTTTTTACTAGCAATTATTCCCGCAGTTTTGACGGGAATCCTCATCATAAAGTACGGTGTCAACGTTTTGTTTTGGGATCAGTGGCCTTTGGCCTCGATGTTTGAGAAAATTTATGCGGGCAATCTGACATTCCAAGACTTGATTTCCCAGCACAACGAAAGCCGGAAATTCTTTCCGCGGCTGCTGTTTATAGGGATGGCTTATCTGACGGGGTGGGATGTGAGATATGAGATGTTAGTTATCTTTATTTTGGCTTGCCTAGTCTCGTTTAATATTTACCGTTTAAGCTTACTCACAGTTGGGGGTAGCAGGGTAACATTGCTGATGCTAGCATGTTTGTCAAATCTGTTAATATTTTCACCGATTCAGTGGGAAAATTGGCTGTTTGGCATACAAGTAGTCGTATTCGTTCCCATTGCCTGTCTCACGAGCTGTATATTAGTGGCATACTCTAATTTATCCTTAAGAATTAAGATTTTAATCGGCATTGTTATAGCAACAATTTCAACTTTTTCTTATGCCAACGGTTTGCTATGCTGGGTGTTGGTTTTTCCAGCAATTGCTTTGGCTAAACCAAAGGCGTCCCAAGAATTGCTGAAGCAAAAATGGTTAATCGTAGCCTGGTTAGTTGGATTTATATCCAATGTAGTTCTGTACTTTTATGACTATAAAAAACCTCCCTATCACCCCAGCTTTAGCGAGGCGCTGCTGCACCCAATTAAAGCGTTAAATTACTTTTTAGCATTTTTGGGAGCGCCCTTGGCTCAAAATAAATTAACCGTCGCTACGATAGTTGGTACAATTTTAATAGTGAGTTTTATTGGATTGGTTCTGTACCTGCTAAAATTTTGGCATCAAAACAACTTACTACATCGCACGACAGGGTGGTTAATTATCGCTGGGTATACCCTGATAAGTGCAGCGATTACAACTTCAGGAAGAGTTGGGTTTGGGGTCAAACAGTCCCTGTCTTCTAGATACGCAACTTTTGCGGTATATTTAGCAATTCCTCTGATTTATCTGACCGCAATTATTCTGGAAGATGCCAGCGTCAGAAAAATTATATCTCGACCAAGTTTAACAGCGAATCGCATTGTCTCATCGGTGCTAACAATCCTGATATTCTTGCACTCTATAACGGCAGCATACGGGATTGAAAAAATGGAGGAAAGCCAGGTTAATCGGTATCGAGGCAAAGCTTGTTTGCTGTTGATAAACGTCGTCAAAGATGATGATTGCCTGAAGCGAATTTGGGGCGATACCAACGAGGCAAAAGTCAAAGCAAACGTTTTGAATAACCAGGGATTTTTAAAGCCAAAATTGTGGAATAGTAATAAAATTGAAAAGAGCGAGGGGAAGCAAGTATCTGGGTTGGATTATGGACGGTTAGATGGAATAGAACAAGTCGGTAAAGATAAGTATATAGCAAGGGGATGGGCGGGTTTACCGGAAAAACAAAAGCCAGCCGATGGGGTTGTTTTGACTTATGAGAATAACCAAGGGGAAGCGATCGCATTTGCCGTGGCTTCCCCAGGAATTAAAAGAAAAGATGTGGCGAAAAGTTTAAAGAACAACGCTTATCGGAATTCGGGGTGGGCAAAAATAATACAATTGAATAAAATTCCGAAAGCAGCAGGGAAAATCAAGGCTTGGGCTTTAGATGCGGATACGGGGAAAGCTTACCAGTTGAATGGCTATCGCCGGATAGCAAAATAATATAGATTGGGATAGTATCGCCAAAGATAGGGGAGGATTGAAAGTGAACGTTGTCACGACAAAAATAAATGATGTTCTGCTAATAGAACCTAAAGTGTTTGGAGATAGTCGGGGATTTTTTTACGAAAGCTACAACGAGAAAGCGTTTGCAGAAAAAACAGGCGCAACCGTCCACTTCGTCCAAGATAACCACTCGCGATCTGCTAAAAATGTCCTGAGAGGGTTGCACTATCAAGTGCAACAACCCCAAGGAAAGTTAGTGCGGGTAGTTGTAGGAGAAGTGTTTGATGTAGCGGTGGATATTAGAAAAAGTTCGCCAACGTTTGGGCAGTGGGTGGGTTACCATTTGAGTGGGGAAAATAAACGGCAACTGTGGATTCCCGCCGGATTTGCCCACGGATTTTTAGTCGTTTCCGAAGTGGCGGAGGTGTTGTATAAAACCGATGAATACTATGCACCGCAGCACGAAAGGTGTATCCTGTGGAACGATCCGGATTTAGCGATCGCTTGGCCTTTTGATGAATCTCCCATATTATCCGCTAAAGACGAAGCGGGTAAATTGTTTAAGGAAGCTGAAGTGTTTGAATAAGTCAAGCCTCATGGTTAATTCAGCAAGTCCTGCCTGCTGAAACCACGAGGAATTACCCATTAGCTATTAGCAATACAATGAAGCGAATTTTAGTTACTGGTATTAACGGTCAGCTAGGGCAAGAATTACAACAAACTTTGGCATCTTCTGCCGAAGTTATCGGTGTGGGACGAGAAAGGGTAGACTTTTCCCAACCTGAGAGTCTGCGTCAGATAATTGCCGAAGTGAAACCGGATGCGGTTGTTAATGCAGCAGCTTACACGGCGGTGGATAAAGCGGAAAGCGAATTCGACTTGGCGATGGCGGTGAATGGGACGGCGCCGGGTATCCTCGCAGAAGAATGCCAAAAACTGGGGATTCGCCTGATTCACATTTCTACCGATTATGTGTTTGATGGCACTAAAAGCTATCCCTATCAAGATACCGATCCTACCAATCCGTTGAGTGCCTATGGGAAATCTAAACTCGCAGGCGAATTGGCGATTGGCAAAAATTGCGAAGATAGCGTTATCATCAGAACCGCTTGGGTTTATGGTGTGGGTGGGAAAGGTAATTTTGTCAAAACGATGCTAAGGTTGGGAAGCGACAAGGAAGAAATTCGCGTCGTTGCCGATCAAATTGGCAGTCCGACTTGGACGGGAGATTTAGCCAATGCCATTGCCAATGTAATTGATAAAACCCCTCCCGGAACTTATCATTACACCAACAGCGGCGTCGCCAGCTGGTACGATTTTGCCGTGGCGATCTTTGAAGAAGCATCGCAACTTGGCTGGAATTTAAAAGTGCAACGGGTAATTCCCATTACTACCCCCGAATATCCCACCCCGGCAAAAAGACCTGCCTATTCTGTCTTATCTTGTGCCAAAATAGCAGCAGTTTTAGGAACTTATCCCCCGCACTGGCGTCAAGGACTGCGACAGATGCTAAGGGATTTTAGCCAATCTAAACTCTAAAATTGACATGAAAGCACTGATTCTATCCGGCGGTAAAGGTACGCGGTTGCGCCCTCTGACTTATACTGGGGCAAAACAATTAGTTCCCGTTGCCAATAAGCCGATTCTGTGGTACGGAATTGAAGGCATTGTCGCAGCTGGTATTACCGATATTGGAATTATTATCAGCCCCGAAACCGGCGAGGAAGTGAAAGCGAAAACAGGTAATGGCGATCGCTTCGGTGCCAAAATTACTTATATCCTGCAAGAACAACCCGCTGGTTTAGCCCACGCCGTTAAAGTCGCCCAACCTTTTTTAGGGGATTCCCCATTTATTATGTATTTGGGCGATAACCTGATTCAAAGCGACTTGGGCTTATTTTTAGAGAAATTTAGCGATCAAGCGGTAGATGCTTTAATATTACTGCGAAAAGTTGCCAATCCTAGCGCGTTTGGCGTCGCAACGGTGGACGAAAACGGACGAGTGTTGCAACTGATAGAAAAACCCAAAGTCCCCCCATCGAATCTGGCGCTGGTGGGGATTTATTATTTTGCTCACACGATTCACAATGCGATCGCTAATATCCAACCCTCCCCCCGTGGCGAACTCGAAATTACTGATGCGATTCAATACCTGATTAACGATCAAAAACGAGTCGAAGCTTGTCAATTAGAAGGTTGGTGGCTAGATACAGGTAAAAAAGATGACCTGCTAGAAGCCAATCGCATTATCTTAGATACCTGTCTCACCTCGGATATCAAAGGTGAAATAGACGAGAAAAGTCAAGTAATTGGACGAGTGCAAATTGGTTCTGGAACTAAAATAATTAATTGCACGATTCGCGGCCCTGTCAATATCGGTAGCGACTGCCATATCGAAAACTGCTATATCGGCCCTTATAGCAGTATCGCTGCTCAAGTTAAACTGGTTGATGTTGACTTAGACCATAGCGTGATTTTACAAGGGGCTAAAGTTGTAGGGATTCATCAACGAATTGTAGATAGCGTGATTGGACAACGCGCACAGTTAACCGTTGCGCCACAGCGCCCGAAAGCATTGCGGTTTATGATCGGGGATGACAGCCAAATTGAGCTAGCGTGATTTACTTTGTTACTGTTAACTATTACTCAACCGATGCCATCGCCCAATTAATCCAATCGATTCAATCGAACAATGGCGGCGACTATACATTTATTATAGTCAATAATTCCGCCGATGATGCCGCCATTCATCATCTAAAAACCGACAAGATAATTATTATTGAATCGGGAGAAAATTTAGGTTTTGGTCGAGGCTGCAACAGGGGATTAAATTGGATTTATGCCAAAGATACGCAAGCAATCGTCTGGATAATCAATCCAGACGCTTACTTTATAGATAATTCCGTCCAGGCAGCCAAAAAATTTTTTTCAACTTATCCAGAAATATCAATTTTAGGGACAATAGTTTGCCAACCACCGGGTAAAATTTGGTTTAGTGGGGGTGAATTTATCCCAAAAAATGGCGAAATCATTGCTACAAAACTTCCTATATCCTCACCAGAAAGACCCTACGCACATACACAATGGGTAACGGGATGCAGTCTGCTGATTAACTTCAAACAATTTAAGGAGTGTCCGCAATTTGACCCGGATTACTTTTTGTACTACGAAGACTGCGATTTTTGTCTGCGCTATGCTAAACAGGGACATATTATAGCTATAACGGAGCAAATTAAAGTCTTTCACCAACCTTCTTCGATTACAAATAGAAACATCAACTTAAAAATCCAACACACCATTTATAGCTATTTATTGACCCTGGAAAAGCACGGGAGCAACCTAGTTTTATTGTACCGCATTGCGAGAATTACTTTATCGGCGCTGATTTCGTTACCCTTTCAGCGTAAAATAGCGACGAGTGAGATCAAAGGAGTTTTGAAATATTGCGAGAGAACGATCAAAATATGACGCGGGGACACGGGGATGGGGAGACGCGGGGAATTTGTAGAAGGAATCTCTGCGTTAATCCCAACAAAGTACTTATGACCACACCCGATATAGGGGAATCGCTGTTAATAAATTTATCGTGCTTGACGGCTAAGCCTACGGGTTTAGCCACTTATGCTATGAATATATTTCCCGAACTACAGCAGCTGAATCCAACTTTATTGGTTCCCCAATCTATCCCGCCTTATAAATGTTACCCCGTTCCGACCAACCTCAGTTCAGACCAAGGAACCAAGGGACATATCCGCCGTTTAGCTTGGACGCAGTTGCGACTTCCTCAAATTTGTCATCAGCTGCGATCGCGTCTATTATTCTCCCCGATTCCAGAAGCACCTTTATTCTCTCGCTGTCGTTATGTCGTCACGGTTCACGACTTAATTCCCCTACGCTTCCCGGTAAAATTATCGCGCTTAACCGCCTACTTTCGCTACTACGTACCCAGGGTTTTAGAACAATCAGAACATATTATTTGCGACTCAGAATCAACCGCAAAAGATATTACTAATTTTTTCAAGATAGCTTATAATAAAATTACCCCTGTTTTACTCGCACACGACGCCAATAACTTTCGATTTTTAGATTTACCTACAAGCAATTATTTCCTTTATATAGGCAGACACGACCCTTATAAAAATTTGCACAGATTAATTTTGGCGTTGGCGGCTTTACCCAAATGTAGGGAGTATGAATTGTGGATTGCGGGGCCAAGCGATCGCCGCTACACTTCTATTATAAAAGCATTTGTAGAAGAGAAAAATTTGACGAATGTAAAGTTTTTGGATTACGTGGCTTATAGTGAATTGCCGGTGTTGATAAATCGCGCGATCGCATTAGTTTTTCCCAGTCTTTGGGAAGGGTTTGGTTTGCCAGTTTTAGAAGCAATGGCTTGCGGTACTCCTGTGATTACTTCCAATCTATCTTCATTACCAGAAGTTGCAGGAGATGCGGCGATTTTAATTAACCCTTATAACGTGGAAGAGATTGCAGAAGCGATGCGAGTGATGGTGGAGGATGGAAGTTTGCGAAATAATTTGCGTCAAGCTGGACTTGCTAGATCTAAACAGTTTAGTTGGACAAAAACGGGACAGGCTACCGCCGATGTACTGCAACGCTATCTTTGAATAAGGATGATGGAATTTTACATTTCTCGCCATGCAGAAAACGAACGAGAACGCCGAGGCATTCCCAGGGAGTTTCTAGAGTCAGATCTTGCACCTACCCGCTTACCCGCCAGCGATTCAAATCGCGCAGCTTAAGCGAAAGTCCTCTGAAGAGGACTAAATAATTCGCCAAGAATTTCAGTCCATTTCAATGGACTTTTGCTATTAGTCGTGGAATTGATTCCACGGCGGGTGAGTGGACTGGTGCAATATCTGAGGTAGAGTCAGTTTGGCAAAATCTATTTAGTGCGAGCAATCGTAGCCGATAATACAAGACCTGCCATTGTCGTTACCGTTTATCGAACCAGTCAGATTGCCAGATATTGGAGAGAGTAATGAAAGTAATTTATGACCCGGAAGTCGATGTGCTGCGGATTGTTTTTAACGATACCCCAATTGAAGAAAGTAACGAAGATAAGCCAGGAGTGATTCTAGACTATGATGCAGCAGGCAATATTGTGGGGATAGAAATCTTAGATGCTTCAAAACACGTGAACAATCCCCGGTTGCTGGAACATATTGTAATGGCATAAAGATTTGCCTGCCTACCTGGACTGCAAACCTTTAATTGTCCAAAGTCCGCGCAGGCGGACGCAAGTTTGTGTAGCCACAGGCTTCAGCCTGTCGGCGTCTGTGTGTCGGCTTCTTGTCAGCGCCCGGTGCTGGGGTAAAAAATCCGATCAAGATTTACCGGATTTACACAAAAATTTGTTGTATCGCTAATATTAGCAGTTCTCAATAGATTTACCGAAATGACAAGCACATCGAAGGTTCAGATAACGATTTCTCTGCAAGATCCAAGTTTAGACGACGATGAATTACAAGCAGAAGTGGAGAACTTACTACCCCAGATCAAAGACGTGGATGGGGTAGAAAATGTAGACTTAGTGCCAGTTACAGAAGCCCCCAAAGGTTCAAAAGCTTTAGGGGGCTTTTTGTTAGGAATGTTACAAGCTGAGGTGAGTGTCGCCAATATCAAGGCTTTGTTTGGGTTTTTGAGCGATCGCTTAGGCGGTCAACCGATTAAAATGAACGTCAAAGCAAGCGATGGCAGAGAACTGAACATCGAAGCCAGCAGCCAAGCCGAGTTTGACTACGCATATCAAAAAGCACAAGAATTTCTCAAAGGCTAGGGGGCAACATGGCGAAGGTGGCATTGCTAATCGGGGTTAGCGAGTACGAACCTGGATTAAATCCGCTACCGGCGGCTGTTAAAGATGTCGAGGCTATGCGGCGAGTCTTGGCAAACCCAGAAATGGGAGGCTTTGCCGAGGCGGATATTATCGTGCTGAAAAATCCCCAGCGGCAAGAGATGGAAGAAGCTATATATCGCCTCTTTGCCCATCGCCAAAGGGATGACTTGCTGCTATTTTACTTTTCTGGTCACGGGGTGAAAGATGAAAGCGGCAAGCTTTATCTTTCTACCCGTGCCACTCGCAAAGATAATGGAAGATTGGTTAAGCCATCAGCAGTAGCGGCTAGTTTTTTGCATGAAAGTATTAACGACAGCAAATCCCAGAGACAGGTCTTGATTCTAGATTGTTGCTTTAGTGGAGCGATCGCTCAAGGGCTGACTGTCAAAGATGATGGTGCGGTGGATATCAAAACTCAGCTAGGTGGTAAAGGGCGGGCAATCCTCACATCTTCCACATCCACCCAGTATTCCTTTGAGCAGGAAGGGACTGAACTTTCCATCTATACCCGTTACCTAGTGGAGGGGATTGAAAAAGGCGCGGCAGATACAGACGGGGATGGTTGGATTTCCGTTGATGAGTTGCACGAGTATGCCAGCGGCAAAGTGCAAGAAGCAGCACCAGCTATGACGCCTAAATTCTATCCCGTCGAGGAAGGCTACAGGATTCGGCTGGCGACAGCACCCGTTGATGACCCAAAGGTGAAGTATCGCAAAGAAGTTGAGGGAATTGCCCGTGAGGATGAAGGAGAAATTTCTTCCATCAACCGCAGTTCCCTGGAAGAGTTGCGAAACACTTTGAAGTTGCCACAAGAAGAGGCGAACAGGATCGAGTCTGAAGTTTTAGAGCCTTACCACCAGCGCAAAGCAAAGTTGCAGCGTTATGAGCAGGTTTTCACCGAGGCGATTGGGCAGCAGTATCCCTTGAGTGAGAGGAACCGTAACGGACTGAAACGGTTGCAGCACACTTTGAGACTCAGAGATGAAGATGTTGCGCTAATTGAAAGAAGGGTTCTTCGACAAAGGATAATATTCTCGACAGGGCAATTATTGACGCGAAAACAATTCCTCAAGCTGGCAGGGCTTGGAGGTGCGGGAGTCGTGGTGGCGGTAGTTTTTCGGACATGCCAGAGTAATTCACCCCAACCCACGCCCTCACCTGAACCTACCCAACCCGCTTACACTCCGACACGCCCACCTTCAGCACTCCCAAGGGAACCCAAGGGGAAAGAGCCCTAATGAGAAGCTGGGGAAGCTGGGGGAGTTGGGGAAGCCAATTACGCAATTTAAACGCATACCATCATTAGATCTTGCACCAGTCGCAACTTCCGCCAGGGAATCAATTCCCACAGCGAGTAGCGAAAGTCCTCTTCAGAGGACTAAATACTGATCGAAAGCTTTCAGTCCACTTGAGTGGACTTTCGCTATTAGCCCGGAAATTGATTTCCGGGCGGGCTAAAACGGCAGGCGCAAGATGTGAGTTTCATTATTCACAACATCCACTTGCACGCTCATAAACGGTTTGCCGCAATGCTGACGGAACATAAGTCTTGCTCATTAATCAACCTGCTTTGAGCTTGATATAGGCTTTAGCTTTGGTAATTCGTACTAGGTGTTCTAAATACTGATATTGTTCCCAAGCCAATTCTTCATTAGGTGTTAAACCTTTGCTTCTGTTTTTATCCAATAAAGCAGTAATTTGCGATCGCAGTGTTTCTGATGGACGCAATGCCAAGATTTCTTCTGGTGCTGGTAGTTTAGCTAAAAATTCTAGCACCTCAGCAATACCTGCAAAACCAGTTTGAGAGCTAGCACTCAGTTCCCGCAGTCCTAACTCTAAAATTTGCGGCAGTTGATCTTTGAGGGGAGTCAGTCGTAGCGCTAATTCTTCTGGGATATCTAAAGTCACCAACATTGTTTTTCTGTTCCTCAGGCCGCGCCAACTATTATAACAGCGACGATGATGTTTTTTCCATGCGTAGGGTGCTTTTGCGATCGCCTACTACCCCACGCCTTCGGGGTTGTTTGCGATCGCAATGCCTTATATCCACCGAAAGTTACAGAAAAGCGTAAGTTACATTCTTTCCCAAGGGGGAAGATAGCTCGAAGCGTTAGCAGTAATTTAGCTAAAGATGTAGTAAAGGAAACAAATTTTATGAACAACGAACCTGATGCAAACCGCGATCCGATTTCTGGTGAAACAGGAGCGCATCCAGTTGGTACGGGAATTGGTGCTGGTGCAGCTGGTGCAGTGGGTGCAGCCATCGGCGGTGCGATTGGCGGTCCAGTAGGCGCAGCAATTGGCATAGCGGTGGGTGCATTCGCTGGCGGTTTGGCTGGAAAAAGCGTCGCCGAAACCATTGATCCCACCCAAGAGGATGCATACTGGCGCAATAACTATTCCTCCGAACCTTATATAGATCCGGATACAAGTTATGATGACTACGCACCTGCTTACCGGACTGGGTACGAAGCGTTTCCCCGCTACTACGAAAGTGGCAAAAGCTACGATGAATTAGAGCCAGATCTACAGCGGGAATACGAAGCGAATCGTGGCAATTCAAACTTAACTTGGGAAAAAGCGAAACACGCTACGAAGGCTGCATGGGACAAAGTTGAACGCGCAATTCCCGGCGACATCGATAAAGACGGACGATAATTACAGCGGATTGAAAGCTCGTCTAGGGAAAGCGTTATCGCTTCGTTTGTGTAGCGGGACCCAGAAGGGTGGCCGGACACAAACCTAGCGAGAACGCGTTACCTAGGCGAGCGTTCCATACAGGGGAATTATAGTCCGTCGTTATGGATGGCGCCGGGAATTGAGCGGTAAACATTTTGCCAATCAGGCA
>NZ_JBHFNP010000276.1:0-24010 GCF_041929235.1 Microseira sp. BLCC-F43 | reverse complement strand
CTACTTTCAGAGTTGAGTTGATTGATGGGTGGGTTACCCTGTCGCTAACGCACCCTACTTTCAGAGTTGAGTTGATTGATGGGTGGGTTACCCTGTCGCTAACGCACCCTACTTTCAGAGTTGAGTTGATTGATGGGTGGGTTACCCTGTCGCTAACGCACCCTACTTTTCTAACTACTTTTCTAACTTTCATACGGACTTCCATCTTTGTGGGCGAATACCCAAACTCCAGAATTATCTTTGGCGATTAAGTCATTGTCGGGATAGGTTACTACATCGTTAGGCGTGCGATCGCCTACTTCTAAATACTCTACAACTGCATTTGAGCGATTGATTAAATGATGTCCATCTGCCTCTCCTGCTGGAAAACCTGCTGCCATTCCTGAGTGCAAAATTTGCTCTCCGGCGTTGGTGACTAAGGTAACTTCTCCCGACAAAATGTAGATAAATTCATCTTGGTTAGTATGCCAATGACGCAGTGCCGAACAACTCCCCGGTTCGAGTTTGACGAGATTGACGCCGAAGTTTTTTAACCCTGCTGCATCTCCCAATCGCTTTTTAATTCTGCCTGCAACTAACGGTTTAAATTGTTCGGGGTAATTTGAAGTTTTTCTATCTGGTATGTTTTGCGGATCGATTAACATGGCGCAACTCCTTGTCAGGTGCTTTAAGCAGTAATAACTTCTGGTTCAGCTATTGCTGCTGCTACCCATTTTTGCATGGCAGTCAGCGACCAAATTGCATCGGCGTAAGCTTTGGAAATGGCGTCTAGCTGCACGTCGTAGGTGATAAAACGAGAGACGACGGGGGCATACATAGCATCGGCAATGGTGAAATTGCCGAACAGAAAATCGCCGTTGCTGCCATATTTTTGCCGACATTCGCGCCAGATGTTAGTGATGCGATCGCAATCTTCTTGCACTCCCGGATTCATCCCTTTTCCAGGATAGCGGGCGCGGCAGTCCATTGGCATATTTTGCCGCAATTTCATGAATCCTGCGTGCATTTCAGCGCTGATAGAACGCGCGATCGCTCTCTTTTCTCTATCTTCTGGCAACAAATTGCTATCTGGAAATAACTCGGCTATATATTCGCAAATGGCAATAGATTCCCACACCGTTAGCCCATTATGAATTAAAACTGGCACTTTTCCCGATGGGGAATATTGCAATATTTTTTGGCTAGTTTCTGGCGTGTGTAGGGAAATTCGCACTTCTTCAAATTCAATCCCTGCTTGCTGCATTGCCAACCAAGGGCGCAAAGACCAGGAGGAATAATTTTTGTCGCCGATAATTAAGGTAAGGTTTGTCATTGTTTTTGGTAATGTTCCATCGCCTGCTGGATAAAATTTTGCCAATTTTCATTTGGTATCCAAATTTGATGTAAATCTTGCGTCGCCTGTTCTTTACTTATCTGTTCGCGAATCAGGCGATAGAGATACACGAACGCCGAAACTCTCATATTTGCCGCACAGTGGACAAATATAGGTTTATCGGCGTTCGCTTCTAGGATATAAAAAAAGCGGGCAAGATCGTCAAGGGTAGGATTTTCCCAAACTACGGGAATATGAACGTACTCCATCCCCAATGATTCCACAATTTGTTTCTCATTAGGTAAGGCATTTGAAGATGATGTCAGCGCCAGATTTACAACTATTTCGTAACCCGATTCTTTAATCGCTGCAAATTGCGCTTCAGTGGGTTGTCCGGATGTTGCCACTGAATCTGATAGTTTAAGAAAGTTGTAAATCTCCTCGATTTTCATTCAACTTGCTGGTTCGTAAAAGGTGATGCAGACACCCGCCGGATCGAGAACTACAAATTCTTTCACCCCCCAAGGTTTTGTTTCTAACTTTCCATTGGGATGAATTATCTCTTCTCCTTTGCTTTGAAACTCTTGATAAAGTTGTTCGATGTTGGTGACGTGGATGCGAATGCTAGTTTCTTCTGCGAGTTGTTTGTAATCGTTTTTGACTAGAAAGATTTCTGCCGTGTCGCGTTTTACAATTGCCATCCGGATCGGGTTTGCTTCTTTAAAGATGGTGGTAAATCCAAGCTTTTCGTAGAATGCAATCGCCACCTCCACATCGCTACCAGCGGGAATCAGAGGACTGATATTGCCCAAAACAGGTTGTTGGTTCATAGTTGTCGATCTTGCATCAGTTTCACCGCCCGCCCGGAGATTTAAATCCAAGGGCTTTTAGCTAAAGTCCTCTCAAGAGGACTGGGAGAAATTTTAGTCCATTTTAATGGACTTTTGCTATTAGCCCGGAAATTTATTTCCGGGCGGGCTTTATTTCCGGGCGGGCTTTGCGGCTTATTTCAACAATTTAACCAACTAGCTGGTAACTTTTTCACCATGTCTGCCGCTATGTTTATCTGAGTGTAATTCACCTCCCACTGCCCAATTTTCTCTCTCGAATTCATCGATGTGAATCGTTACCCACTCTGGCTTGGTTCCCAGTGTAGAAACTAGCGTTTCGGTGATGGCTTTCGCTAGTTCTCTTTTCTTTTCGATCGAATGACCTTTGGCAATTTGGACGGTTACGAAAGGCATAATTTACCTCCTGAGATTGTCCTTGTGATTCAGGACTTACGCAAGTGTCAAAATCGGTGGCTGGTGCGTGACGTTACAAGTCTCATTGCTACGTTGAAATTTTCTCACAACGTCACGCACCCTACAGAAAAAATATTCCTAGCGGGGTTGACCCCTCCCCAACCCCTCCCCGCTTCGGGGAGGGGCTTAAAGCCTCCCTCTTGCACCCCCTTCCCTTGCAGGGAAGGGGGCTTTTGGGTTAGGTTTTTTGATTTGCCAACAGGCTGCGATCGCTCGCTTTTAAACCGTTACTTTTTCTTTTTCAGCTATCGGTTGTTTGGCAAATTTGTCGAGTCTTCCGTATTTATAATAGGCTGCACAAGCTCCTTCAGAGGAAACCATACAAGTTCCAATCGGAGTTTCGGGGGTGCAAGCCGTACCGAAGACTTTACACTGCCAAGGTTTTAACACTCCTTTGAGGATTTCTCCACACTTACAAGCTTTATGATCTGCGACTTTGACGCCGGGAACCGTAAATTTAACTTCGGCGTCGAATTGGGCATATTCTGCCCGAATTTTTAACCCGGAATTGGGAATATCTCCCAAGCCGCGCCACTCGAAGGTTTCTCGCACTTCAAATACTTTATTCATGGCTTCGAGGGCATTAATATTCCCCCGTTCTTGCACGAGTCGATTGTATTGGTTTTCGACTTCGCAGCGTCCTTCTACGAGTTGCTGTAATAGCATCCAAACCGATTGCAAAATATCTAAAGGTTCAAATCCAGAAACCACAATCGGTTTATGATATTCTTGGGCAATAAATTGATAGGGTTCGCTGCCAATTACCATGCTGACGTGACCGGGGCCGATAAATCCATCGAGTTGCAAATCGGGATTATCTAGCAAGGCTTGCAGGGCGGGAATTACCAGGACGTGATTGCTAAACAGGCTGAAGTTTTTAACGTTTTCTGCCGCTGCTTGTAAAACTGTAAAAGCAGTGCTGGGGGCGGTAGTTTCAAACCCGATGGCGAAGAATACAACTTCTTTATCGGGGTTTTCTTTAGCAATTTTGAGGCTATCTAACGGCGAGTAAACCATGCGGATATCTGCGCCTTGTGCTTTGGCTTGCAACAGGCTATATTTGGAACCCGGAACCCGCATGGCGTCGCCGAATGTGGTGAAGATGACCTTGGGGTTTTGAGAGATGGCGATCGCATCATCTAATCTCCCTTTTGGCATCACGCATACCGGACATCCAGGACCATGAATAAACTCGATGTTATCCGGCAGCATGTTTTCGATGCCATACTTAAAAATCGAATGAGTATGACCGCCACATATCTCCATTATTTTGAGCGGCTTTTCTAATTGTTTCCCTAATTTTTGGATTTCCCAAAGTAAGGCTTCGGCTTTTTTTGGCTCGCGGAATTCATCGACGTATTTCATAGGTAATTGCTAATTGCTAATTGTTAATTGCTTAAAATGGCTTGGGCTTCTGCTAGTTCTTGTAATAATTGCAAGGTTTCGGCGGCTTCTTCTTCGTCGATGCGGTTCATCGCAAAACCGACGTGGACTAGCACCCAGTCGCCGATACAAGACGCGGGGGGATGTTGTTCGTCAACGATGCAAGCGATATTTACTTGGCGCTTGACTCCACCTACGTTAACGATGGCTAATTTTTGATTCGCGTCGGTTATTTCTACTATTTGACCGGGAATTCCTAAACACATTTTTAATCTTCCTTTTTTCTGTTATTCTTGTCACCGTGTTAGAATATCTAGTACTATTGATGCTCCAAATTCTGATTCAGGATCGATTTCCTGAATTTTTTCTGTCACTGCTTTGGCTTGTTGGACTTCTCCCATTTTAGCTAAAATAAAACCCGTCGCGGCATAAGCATTTAAGTACCGCCTGATCTGGGGTTCTTGGCGGCGAATTGTTAAGATCGGTTTGAGTTTTTCCCAATCATCCGGTAAGTTTTCCGCTCTTTTAACGGTTGCCAAAATTTTCTCTGCCATCTGGAGCGCCATGGGATTATTTCCCTTGTAGTAAAAATAGCGATAGGCGGCAACCAGAATGTCTGGATAAGCTTCAGCTTCTGCCAGAGCTTGATTCATATATTCATCGGCAATGGCGGTATTTTCCCAGTTGTCTACTGCCTGCATTAACAGGCTTTTGACCGATTCTGGGACTTGATACCCGGAAAACGTATCTTGGCTAGCTTTCATAGAATGATTGTGAGCGATCGCAAATCCCCGAGCAAACTTCAACTGGTTTTTCTTAACAATTGAGATAAATTGTAGGTTGGGTTTCGTGACCTCAACCCAACCTACGTCTGATATGATGTCCGCTGAATTGCCCATAATAAAAAAACCTCACAGAGTTGTTGCGTAGGGACTAAGGCTAAAGAGATATCTGGGATAAACATATAACGTTGATCTTGCCGTGTCCCGGCTTCTAATTATGGGTAATCGACCGGACATGATATGACACAGAAACCCGGTTTTTCAAAAAAACCGGCTTTCACCAATACTAGGCTTTGACCCGCAGATCGGCAGGGGGTGTTAGTAAAGCTTCAACAAATAGCTCTTTCGCAGTTTTTTGTGGTACTTTGCCACTTTGGAAAGCTAATTCAGCTTCAAGTTCGTCTACTAAATCCCAAGCGTCGTTTGCTTCTTTCGTGTGAGTTCCGTAAGTAGCAGAAGCAGAGCGAGCATCGGAAACTGCTTGTTTGAGTTTTTGTTCGAGGAAAGAGATCTTGGGATTTTCTAGGAAGTCGCTCTTGTGGACGATGTCGCCAACAGAAATAATCCCCAATAATTCGCCAGCAATTACGGGCGCTTGTAAAATTCCCGTCTGACCAAATAACCGCGCTACGTATTCAATGCCCAGATCCGGGTTGACGACAATGCAGGGTTTGGTCATGATTTCATAAACGCGCACCTGCTTGGTATCTTTGCCGTATGCAACGACTTTGAACGCAATATCTGCTTCGGTGACAATCCCGTAGGCGTCTTCATCGCTGCGAGTTTCTACAACGAGCGATCGCACTCCCTTCAACCGCATTAATTTTACTGCGTCTTCTACCGTTGCAGAACCGCGAATCAGCGCGACATCTTGCGTCATTATGTCTTTAGCTTTCACGATCAATGCTCCTTCAATTAATTGGTTTGTGTTAGAAAATCAAGCGGATTTTAAACTGCTGCAATAAACCACTCACCACAGCCAATCTGATGTGCATGAAAACTTTAATGTGTGGCATTATCAGAGATTTTTTATTCCTCCCTGAAACATTGAAATTTTCTGGGAGAAGACCTACGCATTCCCCGCTTTTTTAATTTTAGAGATATTCTCTTTACCCTCACTTTTGAGGGCAGATTCAGGAGTACGTATGTCTACTCGCTTCTTTGAGTTATGGTTTACTGCGAACAATTTAACCTACTTTTATAGTATCACCAATACTTCGGCGAACTCTGAATTTTTCTTTTCCTTAATATTTGTCAAATTCTCATGGCTCAGGACTTACGCAAAGAAACCGGGTTTCTAAGATAAAGAGATCCCAGTAAGAAAGCGGGTTTCTAATTAAACAGGGCAGCAGCGATCGCCGCTTGTCCCAGGGATAAACCGCCATCATTGGGCGGTACGATGCTATGAGTGAGTACGGTTAATTTTTTTACTTGCAAGCGCCTGGTAATTAGGTCTAACAGGAGACAATTTTGCCAAACGCCGCCGGATAGGACAACTTGATTAACCAAATAGCGATCGCATAAGTGGTCAACCATGTCTGCGATCGCATTAGCCAAACCTTGATGGAATTTTGTAGCAATAGCAGATTGAGTCACCTGCTGCTGCAAATCCTCCAACAAAGCTTGCCACATTGGACGCGGTTCCAGGTAGGGGATACTATTTAAAATCCCAATCTCAAAGGGATAAGCAGGGGTATCATTTAAGCTATTGATATCAATTAATGCTTCCATTTCAATTGCCGCTTGTCCTTCATAGCTGCACTCTTCCCGACATATACCAATCGCCGCCGCCACGGCATCAAATAAGCGCCCGCAAGAAGAAGCAAGGGGAGAGTTAATCCGTTTTTCTACCATCTGATTTAGCAGGTTAAGAGGCTTTTGTGTGAAAAAAGTCAATAGGTCTAAATCCCTATATTTTTGGTGTAAATCCTGCCAGTTGAAAGCTGCTGTCAAGTGGGCGTAAGTATTGCGCCAAGGTTGATAAATCGCTTGTTCGCCGCCAATCATCGCCACGGGTTTGAAGGTTCCCAAGCGTTTGTAACTGCGATAATCTGCTAAGAGGAATTCCCCTCCCCAAATTGTACCATCATCGCCGTAACCCAATCCATCTAAAGCAATTCCTAACACGGGTTGCGTATCGAGGGGAAGGTGATTTTCTGCCATGCAAGCGGCGATATGGGCGTGGTGATGTTGGATTTGGTAGAGTTTTAAATTATTCGCGGCGGCGAGTTCATGCCCTAGTTTGGTGGAGAGATATTCGGGGTGTTGGTCGGTGGCGATCGCGACGGGTTTATGCTGGAATAAATTCAAGTACAAATTCAGCGTATCTCGATAAGCATTAAATGCGGCGGCATTTTCCAAATCCCCCAAATGTTGAGATAAAATTGCCTCCCCATCCCGCACCAAACAGAAAGTATTTTTCAACTCGCTACCCATTGCCAAAATATGGGGGGCAGCTTTAAATCCATCGGGTAAGGTAATGGTAGATGGCGCATATCCTCTAGCGCGACGGATTGTTTGCAACTTGTCCCCAATCGCGCGCACGACAGAATCATCAATTCGGTTAACAATATCTCGATTGTGGAGTAAGAAATAATCGGCTATTTTCCCTAACTTTGACCGCGCTTCATCGTTATCAATGCATTGCGGTTCGTCGGAAAGATTACCGCTGGTTAATACAATTGGGCGTTCCATCCGCTTTAAAATTAGATGATGCAGCGGCGTATAAGGAAGCATAAATCCAAGGGTATTTTGTCCTGGCGCAACCGCAACAGCAATGGCATTTTCGATTGTGTCTTTCCTTGGCAATAAAACAATCGGTGCGGCGGGACTTTGTAGTAATTCTCTTTCCTTAGCGCTGATAGTGCAAGACTTTTCAATAATTTCTATATCCCGCGCCATTAAAGCAAAGGGTTTGTGATAGCGTTGCTTGCGCTGACGCAATTTTTGTACGGCAGTTTCATTCGTCGCATCGCAAGCTAAATGAATTCCCCCTATCCCTTTAATCGCGACAATTTCACCCCTTTGTAATAAGGTACAAACTGCATCCACATCATCCATCATCGAGAACATAGAAGCAGTCACGGGTTTACCATCTGCGCGTTCTAACCATGCAGAAGGACCGCATTTATAACATGCTACAGGTTGGGCGTGAAAGCGACGATTTTCTACATTGTGATATTCTTTTTCGCATTCCGGACACATGGGAAAATTCGCCATGCTAGTGTTGCGACGATCGTAAGGAATTGCCCGAATAATACTTAAACGAGGTCCGCAATGGGTGCAATTTGTAAACGGATAGCGATACCAGCGACTAAACGGGTCGAGTGTTTCGGTTTTGCATTGGGGACAAGTAGCAGCATCGGGGGCAATTTTAGTGCGGACTTTACTGCTAATACTGGCAGCGATAGCGAAATCATTTAACTCGGATAAATTGCCTTCATAACCCGTGCGAATAATTGCTTCAATTTTGGCTAACGGCGGACATTCTTCCTGCAACCTTTGGACAAATTCATCGATGGATTCATTAGTACCAGATGCGCGGATTAAAACGCCTTCCCCGTCGTTGCAAACATCTCCTTTTAATCCGCAAGCTTTAGCAAGGCGATACACCGTAGGACGAAATCCTACGCCTTGAACTGTGCCGCATACCCTGATTTGTTCTTGAGTCATTGCTAATTGCTAATTGCTAATTGCTAATGGGTTAGATGCCATAATAAAACTCGATTATTCCCCGCATCGGCAATAATTGCTGTATTCCCGCAAATTTGTATCGCGTAAGGCCAACAAAAAGTATCTCGCATCGCCAGTCCGAAATCGCGATTTTCGCCTTGACTTTGAAAATCTCTTTGTCCGGCGATTCCATCTGCATCAGCCCCCTGTAAAGATAAAATTGATGGTGGCTTTTTCCATCCCAATAATCGGGAATTCGCCGTATCGGCAACGAATAACCAATCGCCCCAAGTGCCAACGCCATAAGGCAGACTCAAACTACTAGGAGTCGGACAATAAACTCCTTGATTCATCTCCACCGATTCAAAATCCTTTTGTCCCAAAACAACGGCACAAGGAGTGTTATTTTCTGCGGGGATTCCTTCCCAAATCATTGCGCGGTTATTTCCGGCATCGATCAGGACTAGATTATCTTGCCAAAAGGTGATGCTATGAGGCCATCTCATACTAGAAGCAGTAGGAGAATCGCCGCCGTTTTCGTTACGAGAAACCATATCAACCTGTCCCAAAACCACATCCGCAGGTTGACCGTTTTCTTGCGGTAATTCATTCCAAATCAACAACCGCCGATTTCCCGTATCCGCAACAAACAATCGCCCTTGATGATACAAAACCCCATAAGGCCAGTGTAAGGTATGGGCATCCGCATCCAAACTTCCCCGATTCGATTCGTTGTGGGTAAAATCCGCTTGTCCCAACACCAAATCTGCTGGAACATTACTATCTTCCGGCAGACTTTTCCAAATCAAAACGCGATGATTCCAAGCATCCGCTACTGCCAATCCTGCCCCACAAACGCAAACGCCAGTCGGTACGCTTAACGTTGCCCTTCCTGGCATTTTTTTAGCATTTTGTCCTTCAGAATTAAAGTTTGGTTGTCCGATAACCCAATCAGCAGGTTGTCCATCTTGTTGAGGTCGATTTCGCCATCCCAATAATCGATGATGTCCCGTATCCGACACCCACAAAGCGCCTGTTTCTGAGGTTAAACAAGCACCGCGAGGGCCAAATAAAGTAGTAGCACTCGGTGCGACGGGAATTGCTAATTCACCCTGTGCGGGACTTTTACCTAAAATTACCTCAGCACCTTGAGATGAAAGAGGCAAAGGTTGAGGTTGCTTTTTCATTTCTAAGTTAGGTGCTGTTGCAGGACTAAGCTTAATTCTGGTATCCATTTTTTTAAGCAGTTTGGATTGAAATTTTGTCCTATTCTCGCCTAGCTTCAAAGCCTACCTGGACCCCTCCCCAACCCCTCCCCGCAGCGGAGAGGGGCTTTCTCTCTCTTTCTCCCCCAACGCTAGCAGGGAAGGGGGCTGGGGGGTTAGGTTTTTTCCACCTGCACAAATACTTTATTCCCATCCACTCGCACGGGATAAGACTCCAGGGGAAGTTCTGGCGCAGTCAAGCATTCACCAGTCTCTAATTTGTACTTAAATCGGTGAAAAGGACAAGTAATGATGCCGTTACTAACCTGACCCATATCTATAGGATAGGCCAGGTGAGTGCAAGCATTGCGGTAACAGGTAATTTTGTCACCTTTACGCCATAAAATCACCCTTTGCCCATCAACCTCTGCTGCTAAAACACCCCATTCTGGAATTTTTTCAACCCTTGTGACTTCAACCCATCTATCTTCCATTGTACCCTCAAAGGGACTGGTTAAACTCAGAGCGGCATCCTTGGTCTTATTAACCGCAACTACATGGGTAATTTCCGGACAATAAGCCTTGATTGTATGTTCTATTCCTTCAGTTAAAGTCAGGCTGGAAGCGACACAATGGCTGCAATTTCCGATTAACCGTATTTCTACCGTATCCGGTAATTTAACTGCCACCAATTCCACATCCCCGTCATGGCTTTTCAAGCTGGGGCGTACTGCTTCTAAAGCTGTCTGAATTCGCTGTTCTAAAGGTGCTTGCGGCGGTTTTACTAATTCGTGATAGCGCAAGATTCCGTATACAACCTCATCTTCAACAGCATGGCGTAATGCTTCCAGTGATTCTTGCTTAACGGTGCGAATTAACCGGGTTAGCGCTTCTTTATGTAAATCTTCAATCGCTCTTTTTAATCCAACAACAACACAGCGCTGACCTTCATCCCACTCGGAAATAATCGCCTCAAAGCGGCTGATTTCTGCGACTAATTCCTCTAGCGTCGATTTCTCTTCAACGGTTGGTTTATCCTTGGCGATGGTCATAATAAATTGCTAATGGTTAATTGCTAATGGCTAATAAACTTCTCCAATAACTCTTGTGGGATAGGCGTCTTGTGGGATAGGCGTCTTGTGGGATAGGCGTCTCGCCTGTCAAAGAGTTTGTTCGAGAGGTCTAATCGCTAAATGGGGATGGGGAATTATGGCATCCCTATCCCCAATTTTTACTTCATTTTGATGTCCTTTAGCAAAAATGGCATGATTGCGCCTGTTGCTAAACTCGAGACTGTCACTGGAAACCAAAATGGAACTTCAGTTTGTGCCAAGGATACCAGCAACAGCGAACCAATCCCCGCACCAATCGCACTTTGCCGATAAAAATATCCGGGGTTTCGTAGCAGCTTTCCTTTGAGAAGTAACTTTGTAGAAAACCAGCCGACTTCTAACATGATTCCTCCTAATGGGTAATGGGTAATGGGTAATTGGTAATTGGGGAAAGGTTTATCCTACGAATCTGAGGATAACTAGCCCGATTAATACGGCGGGAATTACACCCGCAGGGCCAAATAATCCACCAATCATAGCAGCCAACTGATTCCCTAAATCTTTCCCACCCACCAACACTCCGCCAATTGCACCGCCGATTACCGATAAAGCGGCTGCTAACACTAACCACACCAATCCTGTTACCAGATTGATATCCCCAGCCGCCAAGCTGGTGAGAAAGTCTTTCAAAGTCGGGCTTGTCAAAATTTCATCCATTGTCTGTTCTCCTCTTAATCAATTAGCAATAATTATTACTTATTACTTATTGATTCGCGATTCTTTTCCATTAGCTATTAGCCATTAGCCATTAGCGATTTCCTGCAATGCTTGGGCTACGGTTTGCGCTTGTTCTATCTGTCCGTATTGGGTGAAAATTTCCCACGCTTCTTGATAGTAAGCAGTTGCTTGGGCAAGATTTTTGGGATTCCCCGCTTCTGGTTTTTCCCAGTCGTCGGGTAAGTTAGAAAGGGCGTTGGCTTTGTTAGAAATTGTGTTGGCGTATTCTAAGGGGGTGTCTTGACGTGTCCGCACTTTTAACGCTTCGTCGTATGCTGCGATCGCTCGCAAATTATTCTCCACCGGATGGGAACTCGGCAAGTATTGCAAAGCGTTGCCCAAATTATTCTGCAACATCGCATATTCGCTGGGATGATCGATAAGGTTAATGTGCTTTAGCGCCTCCTCAAACGACTGCACAGCCAAACCTTGCCGCAACTCTTCCCCCGCCGCCGCTAACGGCATCGAAAGGTATGCGATCGCAATATTATTGTGCAAAATCGCAAATTCCTGGGGATACGCATCTGCGGTAAACACCCGCAACGCCCGCTGATACGCCGAAATCGCCTCCGCCACCTTCGCCAAATGAAACGGCACCAGGGATTGCAACACCAGTCCCAAATTCATCTGCGCTTCCGCCACTTCCTCCGGCGAGGCAAATTCTTGCAACACCGGCATCGCTGCTTCATACCCCGCCTTCGCTTGCATCAGCAAATCCGTCCCCTCCGCCGGGATTGTGCGTAACGCCGTCGCCATTCCCGCCGTCGCCCTCGCTTTCAGTAGGGGATACTCCTCACCGCACAAAGCGATCGCGCGATCATACAGGGTTACCGCGTCCTGCAACTCCTTGGCACTTTTGGGCTTTTTCTGAAAACCCAGTGCCATCTCGATCAGCATTTCGATTTTTTCCGGCGTTGTTGCTGATTCTGATTCTATCGCTGCAATCGCTGCCTTCACCGCCGCATCGGTGATGCTAGGTGTCACCACCACCCTCCTTTAACCAGGTAATGATTTAACGCCCACTTCACAGAACTATAAAACACCTTTCTTCTAAAAATCTAGACTTTATTTTCAAATGTTTACAATCCGATCCATTTTTTTAACCCCCTTTTATTTTTCTCAAAAATTGCCCGCTCTCGTCATAATCTGACTAAGCTATTGGAATGATTCTGATTATATTGACATTTTTTATCAACTATATTTAAACAAACAATTTGTTGTTTAAATAGATGAAAGATAGAGGATAGTAAACGGCTAAAGCCTTTTCATACAATGCTTTCAACAATAAAACCAACATCGTCATTCGACATCCTAGCACTAAGCTGACCTTTATAAGTTGCCGTTTTTGAACCAAAAAATTGTTGTTAAAAATACTTTTTAAGGTTTTCTTCATACTTGCCAGAAGCGAATTATAAACTTTTATTAAACCTAATAGTCTTAAATCGAAAATTGCCAGATATTGAGAAATAAGAGTGTAGAAGCGAGTGGCGATTTCCTGCGGGAGGCATAAAAATCGTCACCGTGATTTGGCATTGGAAACAATAGAAAAAATTTAGCTTATGGTAAACGTACTGTGGCTGCAAGGTGCTGCCTGTTCTGGTAACACCATGTCATTTCTCAACGCCGAAGAACCCACCGTCTGCGATTTAATTGCAGATTTTGGTATCAACGTGCTTTGGCATCCATCCTTGGGATTGGAATTAGGCGGAAACTTGCAAAAACTCTTGTGGGATTGCATAAACGGCAAAATTCCCCTAGATATCCTAGTTTTTGAAGGCAGCGTCGTCCAAGCACCCAACGGCACCGGAACTTGGAACCGTTTCGCCGACCGTCCGATGAAAGACTGGTTAAACGACCTTTCCCAAGTCGCCAGCTTCGTCGTTGCGGTGGGAGACTGCGCCACCTGGGGAGGAATTCCGGCAATGGAACCCAACCCCAGCGACTCGACAGGATTGCAATTTCTCAAACGCAAAGAAGGCGGATTTTTAGGCACAGAATACCGTTCACTAGCCGGATTACCTGTCATTAACATCCCCGGATGTCCGGCACATCCAGACTGGATAACTCAGATATTAGTTGCCATAGCAACCGGAAGAATTAGCGACATTGCCCTCGACGAATTAAATCGACCCCAAACCTTCTTCAAGAGTTTCACCCAAACAGGATGTACCCGCAACGTACACTTTGCCTACAAAGCATCCACCGCCGAATTTGGACAGAGGAAAGGTTGCCTATTTTACGACTTGGGTTGTCGCGGTCCGATGACCCATTCATCCTGCAACCGGATATTGTGGAACCGAGTTTCATCCAAAACCCGTGCCGGAATGCCATGTTTAGGTTGCACCGAACCAGAATTCCCCTTCCACGACCTCAAACCGGGAACCGTTTTTAAGACCCAAACAGTCTTAGGAGTGCCCAAAGAATTGCCAGTAGGCATGAACAAAAAAGACTACGCCTTGCTTACAATCGTGGCAAAAGATGCAACGCCAAAATGGGCAGAAGAGGATATTTTCACAGTGTAGGGTGCGAAGCGCGATCGCGTAACGCACCGGCTGGAATTGGTGCGTTACACTTCGTTAACGCACCCTACAATTCCTGTCAACTATCAACTGTCAACTATCAACTATCAACTATGCCAGTACAAACATTAGACATTTCCCCAGTCGGGAGAGTAGAAGGCGATTTAGATGTCCGCGTCGAAATCGAAGATGGATATGTCACCAACGCTTGGACGCACGCCGAACTGTTCCGAGGATTTGAAATTATCTTACGCGGAAAAGACCCCCAAGCCGGATTAATTGTCACCCCTCGCGCTTGCGGAATTTGCGGCGGTTCCCACTTAACTTGTGCATCCTGGGCGCTAGATACCGCCTGGGGTACGGAAGTTCCGCGCAACGCAATTTTAGCTAGAAACTTAGGTCAATTAGCCGAAACGATTCAAAGCATTCCTCGCTATTTTTACGGCTTATTTGCCATAGACTTGACCCATCAAAAATACCAGCACAGTCCATTTTATGATGAAGCGGTAAAACGCTTCGCCGCCTTCACTGGCAAATCCTACGAATTAGGCGTGACAATTTCCGCCAAACCCGTCGAAATTTACGCATTATTAGGCGGACAATGGCCTCATTCCAGCTACATGGTTCCCGGCGGTGTCATGTGCGCCCCGACGTTAACCGATATTACCCGCGCTTGGTCGATTTTGGAATATTTCAAAACCAATTGGTTAGAACCTGTTTGGTTGGGATGTTCCTTAGACCGCTACGAAGAAATCAAGACCTATGACGACTTCATGGCGTGGATTGACGAAAATCCCAATCATGCCAATTCCGACTTAGGTTTCTATTGGCGCATGGGGTTAGATATCGGTTTAGATAAATACGGCGCGGGCGTGGGTAAATACGTCACTTGGGGATATTTACCCCACGAAGATCGCTATCAAAAACCGACAATTGAAAGTCGCAATTCTGCCGTGATTATGAAGAGTGGCGTCTACGACAGTTTCACCGACACTCACCGATTAATGGCTCATACCTTTGCCCGCGAAAATACCGCCCACGCTTGGTATGAAGAAGGCAATGCCGACGTTCATCCCTTCGACCGGACAACTAAACCAATTCAGAAAAATACCAAAGATTTCGAGGGTGCTTATTCTTGGTCAAGTGCGGTACGTCACCAAGAATTAGGCAGATTAGAAGCAGGTGCCTTGGCGCGTCAATTAGTTGCCGGTGGAAAACATGGGGAATCTTGGCAACATTATGATGGGTTTATTCTCGATGCTTTCAAACAAATGGGTGGGGCAAATATTCACCTGAGACAATTAGCACGAGTTCACGAACTTGTCAAGTTATATCGAGAAGCAGAACGCTGCTTGCGCGAATTTAAACTCAACGATCCTTGGTATATTAAACCAACAGAAAAAGATGGTCGGGGATGGGGTGCAACCGAAGCGGCGCGGGGTTCTTTGTGTCACTGGGTGGAAATTGAAGGCGGCAAAATTAAGAATTACCAAATGATTGCCCCCACGACTTGGAATGTAGGCCCCCGCGACGGCGAAGGTGCAAAAGGGCCAATTGAAGAAGCATTAATTGGGACGCCAATTCAAGATGCTACCGATCCGGTGGAAGTTGGTCACGTCGCGCGATCGTTTGATTCTTGTTTGGTGTGTACAGTTCACGCCCATGATGCGAAAACTGGGGAGGAATTAGCGCGTTTTCGGACTGCGTAGTAAATAGCTAATGGCTAATGGCTAATGGCTAATGGCTAATTATAGTAGGGTGCGTTAGGCTTTCGCCGTAACGCACCGTCAACCGTCGGAGAACCAGCCGATTCAACTGGTAATATAATCACAGTAGCAATTTCAAAAAATACCAATTTTTAGGATCGTGGAAAGAATTTATAAAGTCGATCGGTTAAATTCAGCTTACTGTTATCCTCTGCTAGAAACTTCAGATTTAGAGTCAACATTCCTGCAACTGGCAGAACAATGGCGACGGGAAACAGGCATGATGTCTTTAGTTACAAAAATGTCCATGCACCCCGCTTACCAAAGAATAATCGGCATGGGTCAACCTGTCGTCCCGTTGATTTTGCGAGAAATAGAGAGAGAACCGGATCATTGGTTTTGGGCATTGCAAGCGATTACAGGTGCAAATCCCGTGCAGTCAGAACAGCGTGGCAGGTTGCAGCAAATGGCAGCAGCATGGGTACAGTGGGGAAAAGAAAATGGCTACAGATGGTAGGTTGGAAACGTACAAAGAAGATGAATTCCCTAACTTAGTTGCTACTGGATATCGCATCACCAGTTCTCATTCAAGAAATTACAATTGTTTCGCTTGGGCAGCAAGTGAAGATGACCGTTGGTGGAATCCTTTAGAACCAGAAAACCCCTACTATTGGCCTGATGGCGTACCGGCAGAATTAACGATGGCAGCTTTTATCCAAGCTTATCAAACTTTTGGATTTAGTCCTTGCGATCGCTCAGATCTAGAACCGGGTTTTGAGAAGATAGCAATCTACGCTACACCTGATGGCGAACCTACCCACGCTGCTAGACAATTACCCAATGGTAAGTGGACGAGTAAACTAGGACGATGGGAAGATATAGAGCATGAATTAGATGGGTTGATCTGTGAAATGTATGGTTCTGTGAGGCAAATTCTAAAACGGCCTATTTTGTGAGGCGATATGCCTCCGGCACGCTGCGCGATCGCATAAATCAACCGCCTTTTTTCTCCAACTATTTTATATAATCGCAGTAGCAGTTTCAAAAAATAGCAAGCTTTAGGCTCGTGGAAAGAATTTATAAAATCGATCGGTTAAATTATGCTTAATCTTATCTTCTGCTAGAAACTTCAGATTAGAATGATGCCAAACTCCGAGCAAGATGTACCTCAACGCCCTGTTTCGCGGCAATGGATCGATCCTCGTTCATGTGCCATAGGTTGTCTGGGCTATGTAGCAGGAATAGTGACTCTGCCAATCGTTATATTTCTATGGTCGAATACACCCGAGATTAAAAGGGAAAGATTTTTGGATAGAGAGACTAATAAATGTCAGCAATGTGACTTATCCAACCAAGACCTAGCATTGAGAAATTTAAACAACGCAGATTTGTCAAAAGCAAACCTTCAAAATGCGGTTTTAGGAGGAGCTAAATTAAAGAATGCTAATTTTTACCATGCTAATCTTAAACAAGCTGTGCTGCGGCAAGCCAATCTAGAAAATGCTATTTTTAATGGCGCAAATTTGGAGAAAGCAGATTTCCGTTGTGGCGCTGGGACTTGTACTTATCTCGCTAATACAAGCTTTAGAAAGGCAAATCTAACTGGTGCTGATTTTAGATACGTTGGATTTACGCCAGTGGGTGAGATAGGATTACCAAATGTTGATTTTACAGAAGCAGATTTAAGTGAAGCTAACTTTGAGGGTGCTAGCTTAAAAGGAGCTTTGATCGAGCGAGCTAAGTTATGTAAAACAACAATGCCTGATGGAAAGATTTCAAATCGAGATTGCTAGATTTGACGAGGGAGGATCGTATTAGTCAGTAGGGTGCGTTAGCGATCGCGTAACGCACCAAATTCAACAATTTCACGACTTACGCAAAGAAACTAAGGGCGAGCCGAAAAATCGTTGGTTTGTCAACGAGAAATCGACTCGGAAACCGGGTTTCGACGCTCCTCGTGCGTAAGTCCTGAATTTGAGAGTAAATTGCATTCGTTGCTTATCGGTGAAATGCGTTCTCGCAGCGTGCCAGATGGCATATCGCGTCCCATACCAGCTATGCTTAGGATAGACTCCATAGGCGAGGCTGAATATGCAAATCACAATTGAACTACCAGATGAACTGGCTCACCACCTAGAGGCAAAGTGGGGCAATTTGGAGCAGAAATTATTAGAACTACTGGTTCTCCAAGCTTATATTGATGTGCTGATTAGCAGTGGCAAAGTCAGGGAATTGCTAGGGATGGCTACCCGCTTAGAAGTCGATGCTTTTCTCAAAGAAAAGGGCGTATACCTGCACTACGATGAGGCTGACTTTGAGCAAGATTTATTGACAATGCAAAAACTGGAGAAAGAGGGCAAGATTAAGAGATAATGATTGTTATTTCAGATACCTCGCCTCTGTGCTATCTACTGCTAATTGATTTAGTTGATTTATTGCCGCAATTGTATGGTCGAGTGATTATTCCTCAAGCGGTGCGCGATGAACTATCCGCGCCTGGAGCGCCTGATATAGTTCAAATCTGGATATCGCAGCCTCCAGAATGGCTTGAGATTCAAACTATTACAAATCAGCCAGATATGATGTTGAGTCAGTTAGATTTAGGCGAACTCGAGGCGATTGCTTTAGCTGAACAGTTAGGTGCTGATGCAATCTTGTTAGATGATAGGGAAGCAAGACAGATAGCCACAGAGCGGGGATTGGAAATTATTGGGTTGCTTGGTATTTTGGGTGCGGCTGCAAGCCGAGGTTTAGTAGATTTTTCTATCGCCATAGAGCGGTTACAACAAACCACATTTCGAGCTTCATCTCGCCTGATTCAATCCCTACTGGAAAGGTATCAACAGAATGAGTAATGTAGCCTAGAAGGAAACCAGTTAATTTGCTGGGCTAAAAAATGCTATTCATTTTTTTATAACTGCGATCGCTCTCCATTTCAGTTCCTGAAAAACCCAGATTTTGTCAGAGGTAATCTTACATGCTAACTATTATTGGTTGCGGTAATCTCAATCGAAATGATGACGCTGTCGGTGCAATTATTGCCCAACGCCTCCAGCAATTTATTGCCGAAAATCCTTACCCAAATGTCCAAGTTTATGACTGCGGTACGGCGGGAATGGAAGTAATGTTTCAAGCTAGAGGGAGCAAACATTTAACAATTATTGACGCGAGTTCGACGGGTTCCGAACCGGGTGCAGTGTTTAAAGTTCCTGGAGAAGAATTAGAAGCCTTGCCAGAACCTAGTTATAATTTGCACGATTTTCGCTGGGATAATGCTTTAGCTGCGGGGCGAAAGATTTTTAAAGATGATTTTCCTCAAGAAGTGACGGTTTATTTAATTGAAGCGGAAAATCTTGGTTTTGGGTTAGAATTAAGTCCGGCTGTTCAGCGTGCTGCCGATATTGTTTTTGCAGAAGTGACTGAAATGATTAGGAATTATGCCGGAAATTGAGTAGCCATCGCACCTTTAATTGGCAGGTGGGAGAGGGGAGGCGATCGCACAAGAATACCAATCCACCCAGTACGAAATATGTGCGATCGCTCACTCACTGACTCAAGTTAATATTCAAACACATCTTTGTATTGCAACAAATCTTGTTCAACTATCGTTGGCAAACATTGAAGGGATTTTTGAGCTAGTTCCCAACGATTTTCCCGTTTCAACATCGTTGTTAGTTTCTGCCGCAGACTTAGCAGATAGCGAACATCATTAACTGCATAGCTGAGTTGTTCTTCAGATAAATCTGTAGCGCTACCCCAGTCAGAAATCTGAGCAGTTTTATTTAATTCGACTCCCTCTAGTTCTTTCACTAGATCCTTGAGACTGTGGTTAGCACTGTAAGTACGGGCTAACTTACTAGCAATTTTTGTGCAAAATATGGGTGTAACTTGAATGCCAAGATGATGACTTATTGTCTTCACATCAAAGCGAGCAAAGTGGAAAACCTTAATAATTTTTGGGTCTTCCAGTAAGCGCTTAAGATTTGGTGCTTCACTTTGTCCCTGTGCAATCCGAATTACTGTCACTTGGTCTTTTTCGTTACAGAGTTGCACTAAACACAAGCGATCGCGCACTGGAATTAGCCCCATAGCTTCAGTGTCAACCGCAACAGCTTCGTTCTCTAAATACTGAGATAGAGCTTGCTCTGATAAGTCGCGATCGCCAACTTGAAATTCTTTAGATTCCATATTACAAAAAATGCTGATTGAATGACTCTCGTATTGATATTATAGGCTAAGCTTTAATTGGATTAACTCATTTTCTAAGCATCTGATTTAAATTTGTAATCAACTATCTCTTGAGCTTTATTTTGTAATACTAAATTTTCTAAATCTCGTTTAATTTTATCCTAATGACAATTAACCCCTCTATTTTCAAATTTAAAAGCTGGTAAAATCTCTTTGGTTGATGACATAAAAGGGACATGAACAGCACACTTCTCTGTCATATACAAAGAGTAAGGATTAGAAAGAAAATGACCGTAAACTTTTAATTTGGTATTAGCAGATCTAATCCGGCGCAATATAGATATTGTTTGATTGATCTTGGCTTTTACTTCTTCAACAGTCGTATCTTCTTTCCTGGCAATAACTTTTATGGCTTCAGATTCTGGATGCAACAAATAAAAGGTTGTTTCCTTGTTAGGATCTGAAAATCTTTGCGCCATTCTTGGTTCATTGTTAGAAATCCAAGTCCTGCCGTCGTTCAGCAAAATAATTAGTTGTTTTGCTTCTAAAATTATTTCATTTATTTCAATCCTGTTAGCATCTTCATAAATTTTAACAAGCCCCAAGTTATCAATTTGTTCCACCAGGTTTAATCTATCTTTTAACAAATTTGTCTAATCCTCTATTTTACCAATTATTCTAGTTTTTAACTCATCAGATAATCTTTTTTTTTTCGTATATTAATAATGCCACAGTCGTGTAATCATCCTCCATTTTTTGGTTCAATAAATTGTAATCCTTGTCTATTTTTTTTATAATTTCCTCGTAATCATTGTCTACTTTTTTTATAATTTCCTCGCTAAAATATCTGGTTTGAGATTGAAAAATGTCTATAAAACTATTTTTCAAGAACCACTCAGAAATGCCAGTCCACAAACCACTAACTATAAAAATTGTTGAAATTTTTATGAGTATACAATATAAAATGACCACCCAGCCAGCTTGTTGTGATTGTGATAGTTGTAACGAAATTACTAGAAAAATTAGTCCCGTAATTACAAAAAATGTAACTGCTCCTATACTTTTTAATTCAAAAATTTGTCTCAGCAACGATCCGCGTGCCCACATTGTGATTAACACCTATTTGATCTGGATTGACCATCGTTTTTTATATCATAGACAAAAAATTATGTCTTTGTCAGTAGGAAAAAATCGGAAAAAATCGGCAGATAGAGAAATTTAAAAAATTGAATTAATCAGAAAGAATCGGAAAAAATCGGAAAAAATCGGATTAGAATATGTAAAGCCACAACATTTAGCCGAGCAATGGACGTTAAAGAAGTGTTGAAAATAGCCGATCGCCTAGTTTTTGCAAATACGGGAAAACACTTAGACGATCTGCAACAAGCTATAGTGCGGGGGGTTTTGCAAGGTCAGAGGTACTCGAAAATAGCAGAGGAATACAAGTGTACTGAAGGTCATGTCGGGGATGTTGCCTCTGAATTATGGAAGATTTTCTCAAATGTATTGGGGGAAGATGTCAGTAAGTCGAATTTTCGCTCTACAATGGAGCGTTGTCGGTTCTCTATTTCATCAAATTTTGCAACAGACTTTGTACAAATTAATAACGTCAACCTTTGTAGAGAAAGTTTACAATCAAAAGAAGTTCGCTCGCCACTACGAGATGGGCAAACATCTCAGGAAAACAACACTATCAAATTACGTCAAGACTTAAATGATGCGCCTGATATCGGCAGTTTTTACGGACGTAGTGAAGAACTGAATATCCTGGAAAAATGGATAGTGCAAGAACGCTGTCGCCTAGTGGCAATTTTGGGGATAAGCGGGAGCGGGAAAAGTGCGATCGCCGTGCAGTTAGTAGAGAAAATTCAGGATAAATTTGAGTATGTTATTTGGCAGAGTCTCCGCTGCAAACCACCCATCGAAGTAATACATAAAAACCTAATTCAATTCCTATCTAACCAGCAGGAAACAGAGTTACCAGTCAACGCAGAAGGTAGACTATCCCAGCTAATAGAGTATTTGCGAAAGTACCGCTGTTTGGTGATACTCGATGATGTGCATCATATTTTCAGCAGCGGACAACTAGCTGGTTGCTATGAAACTGGATACGAAGATTATGGATTACTATTTAGAAGATTAGGAGAATTAGCTCATAACAGTTGCTTGGTGCTGCTTAGTTGGGATAAACCAAGAGAAATTGCTGCACTAGAAGGCGAAAATCAACCTGTTCATTACAATTGGATGGTTTAGGTGCAGCAGCGCGGGAGATACTCAAGGAGAAAGGTCTGAAGAGGAAAAATGGGAAGATTTGATTAACCTTTACCGAGGTAACCCATTATGGTTAAACTTAGTTGCAAGGCTGAGTAAAGATTTATTAGGTGGCAGAGTTTATGATTTGATTAAATATGAGACGCTAGTTTTGAATGAGGATTTAAAAGATATATTGCATCAGCAGTTTAATCGATTATCAGAGTTAGAAAAACAGGTGATATCTGTTATAGCGAATGTGGACGATCTTGTTTCAATTTCAAAATTGCTGTCAACTGTACAATTATCGCCATCTGAGGTATTCAATGCGATGCAATCTTTGGGACGGCGTTCGTTAATTGAGAAAATAGAAGGTAGTGAAACGCTTTTCACTCTTGATCCTGTGGTGAGGGAGTATGTGAAAATTGAGATTAGGCATTAGTCTCATCACCCGCCAGGGGTTTAAATGTTTGTAGTCAGGACTTTAGTCCTACAGCTTGGGGTGAATGAGGACTCTAGTCCTCACTACGAACTTATGATGTGATGTAGGGCGCACGCACCTACCTCACAGTTAATATCCTAAAGCGGCGATAATATTAGTAAGCACTCTCAAGGCAAATACCAATGTTAACCACCACAGAAATATCAAAAGTCTTGACGCTAGAAGACTATATGCTCAATCCCCCCGATAAGACAGAATGGGTAGATGGGCAATTAGTCGAGAAAAACGGCATGGCAGCAAAACAGGGTCGAATTCAAGCTAGACTCGCTAGGTATTGGGGAAATTACATCATTTCCAGCAATCAAGCTGGAGAAGTTTACACCGAAACTCCTTGTCGCACGGTGGGAAGAGGGCGCTGTCCTGATGTTTCCTACATCACACCAGAACTACTGACACAATTTGGTGTTAATTTTACCGTCCTACCTCAGAGTTTCCCGCTGATTGCTGAGATTGTTTCCCCAACAGATCAAGCGGAAGAAGTATTTACAAAAGTCAGAGAATACTTAGAATCCGGTTGTCAAGAAGTTTGGCTAGTTTTTCCTGAAAGTCAGTGGGTTTTAGTAATCACCCAACAGCAGCAGAGATTGTTTAATTTAGGTGAGGTAGCTAGCAGTCAGATTGTTCTCCCAGGTTTTAGCATATCCGTCGATGAATTGTTAGCTTGAAAAACTAGCGCTTTGGTTGTTAAATCAAAAATTATAGTTTCTTGAAATACTGCCATGTTAAACAAACCTAAAAAAAGCTGGACACCCGAAAACTGGGCAAGTTGGAAACCCTTCGGCATCGGCGAACAATATCCTAATAATTATTGGGAAGTTTTTCGCGCAATTTGGATGTCGCGAGACAACCTCCCTTATGCGTGGGAAGTCCTTAATAAAGGTGTCTGCGATGGGTGTGCATTAGGCACAACGGGAATGAAAGATTGGACAACAGATGGCATCCACGTATGCAATGTGCGTTTGCGTCTGTTGCGAATGAATACAATGCCAGCATTCGATCCGGCAATTTTGGCGGATGTCTCGCAGTTAAAAGGTAAGCGCAGTGCCGAGTTACGCGATTTGGGACGCTTGCCTTATCCGATGATACGCCAACGGGGAGAAAAGGGATTTAAACGGGTGAATTGGGATGAAGCAATAGATTTGATTTCTAGTCGCATCCGCAGTGCGATCCCCCCCAGCCCCCCTTGCCAAGGGGGGAGCAGGAGTGACTTCCAACCCTCCCTTAGTAAGGCAGGGGGGTTGGAAGAATTTGCGCCCCCCTTGACAAAAGGGGGGTTGGAAGAATTTGCGCCCCCCTTGACAAAAGGGGGGTTGGAAGAATTTGCGCCCCCCTTGACAAAAGGGGGGTTGGAAGAATTT
>NZ_JBHFNP010000275.1:0-2314 GCF_041929235.1 Microseira sp. BLCC-F43 | reverse complement strand
AACCAATGCTTGTATTTCATCAGATTTTGATAGATCGACTAAAGTATAGAATTTGATGTTATCGAAGGTTACAGTAACAACATATTTTCCCGATTGACCGCCGCCAATTGACATATAAGTTTCTTCATCTGCTCCCAAGGTTAATAAAGTTTTACTTTTGCCATCTAATTCGCGAATCGCTGTTTCTATTTGATGCCAATTTGGGTTGTCGATTAATTCGCCTTCATCCTTGTTGCCTATCCAGGTTTCTCTTGTTAAATTTGACACAAACATTCAGCCTTTTTATTTAGATCTACCAGTGCGTTCTTTTGCCTTATCATAAGCTGGGTCGTGTTCGGCAAAACTCACGACAAACACCCGTTTAGGTGCAGAAGATTCGTAAATGCGATACACCAGTCGATACGAAACGCCATCCCAGTCTATTTCCAGGGTACGATAGTCCTTGAGCCGTCCTTTTAAAGCATGGTTGGGGAAGCCACCACAACGAAAAGGATCGACCATCAGGATTGGTTTGTATATTTGCTCAAAATCTTCTTGTAACTCGGTTGGCAAAGCTGGTAAATCTTCGCTATCAACTTTCGGGTGTTTCTGGAAAAGATAATTCGATTTGGTAGCCACGTTCTTTCAACCGTTTGTTTATTGCATCGACGTTAATTTCCTCTCCGATTTCACCCTCGGTTATCCATATTCCATTTTCCAGCATTTCCTGTTCTTCCTTGGTTAGCTCCTGCGTCTCTCCTGGGAAAATTTCGACCGAGAGGGGCCAAGCTGTATCAGGTATTTGGAGTGCTGCTTCTGTAACCTTTTGGATGCGCCGCAATAAGTCTTGATGTGCTTTGCGATCGCTCGGTGCTACCTCCAATTCCATCTCCAGACTGTTGACAAGGTATTCCAAGTCTTTCAGCACAGTCTCTAGGGGATGCTGTGCGATTTTTTCTGCTTGTGGCGTGCTTACTTCAGACATCGCTTTATGCCTGCTACTGTTGCAACTATCTTAACTGAATCGATTGTGATGATTGTGCTAGAAGTGAGCAAAAGTTGAGACACAGCAGTCAATAGGAGTTGACATATTGATCTAAATCGGCTATGATTTTACTGAATGCCAACATACAAAAGTTGGAAAATTTGCAAAATTAAGAGGGCAAGACTAATGTCTGCCACCATTGCACTTAACACAACAGAGCTTCAAAAAATATACCAGTCCAAAGAGTTAAGATATTTGGAACTGTTGGTGTTAGCCAGAAAAATTAATAGAGCAGCAGTTATTGTGAAGAAGCAATGGCATAAGCTGTCAGACGAAGAGCGCGAAAAGCTGAAGAACTTAGCCTATGATTTAAGTGAATCTCGCAGTGGTTTAGCTAGCGTAATTTCAAAGTTTTTGAGTTTGGTTCGCATCACAATAATTGTTGCCAATGGGCAAGCTGACGCTTTGATTGCATACTGTGAAGCGATGAACTCGCTGGTTGACAATATTTTTGAGGCAGTAGAGCGAGACGAGCCTGAATATCAAGCTGTTTTATCAGAGACTTTGCAGGAATTAATTTATGATGCAGGCTCATCCAGCAAAGTTTTGAAGCAGGGAGAAACTCGTGGATGGTTGCGAAATTTATCAGATCAAGCCCTTAACGAGGTTTGAAATTAGTTATAAGCAATTAATCAAGAATCATTACCGCAAAGACAAGCATAGCTAGGGATGCTTTTGAAGAGTTAGTTGATAGTTACATATCGCAACTCCAAGAAACCCCTAGCTCTGATGATATTTCGGAAAATGAGGGTTTTCCCAAGGGAGAATACAGCGAAGATTTTGAATTTAGAAAAATTAGATTTAACCCACCAGGGTTACGAGGGCAAGCCAAGTATGGTCGTTTGATGTACGTTGTTTATAAGCCGAAATGTTTGGTCTACTTGGTGTGGATATATACTCACGCTGAGTTTGGGGGAAAGAATAAAACAAGACCTCCTAGCGACGATTTAAAACAAGAATTTCGCCTGATAAAACAAGATATAGAGGAGATAAATAAGGAAGAAGAAGTTAAACAAGATACTGAAAGTGGGTCAGAAGAAAAGCAGGAATAAGTAGGGATAGTTAGCTGGATTTAACATGCGATCGCTTTTTTAATTAGAACCGCAGAGGCGCAGAGGACGCAGAGGAAGGAGAGGGCATCACGCTGCGATTAATGATGTATCTTCTTGCCAAGTTAGTAAAGGATCGAGTTTTCCTGATTCTGTAAAGGTTCTAGCTGCTAGCAGGCATCGCAGCAAGTCTACACACATTTTTGCTGGATATTCGCTTTCTTGTCCGCCTACAACCAAT
>NZ_JBHFNP010000274.1:0-3958 GCF_041929235.1 Microseira sp. BLCC-F43 | reverse complement strand
TCCCGGTGAAATAATTTCGATAACTAATTCTGGCGGAACCGGACAAGCTTCATTTTCCATCCAATCAGGTGATAACCGCTGATAAGAAACATATAAAATTTCTGGTGTAGGCACCCAGCTTTTTCCTTGGCGCGTCAGTACAACAGCCCATTCTACACCGACCTCTCCCCTATCTTGTCCCCAGTCTTCCAGCAGTCTAAGTAATGCTTTTGTGAGTCTGGAATGAAAAAATTTCGGTGACATTTTTGGTATTGCCTCACCATCCACCAATTCATAAGTCACATCCCCTTCTGGTAGAGCGAGAAATTCTTCTAGGGTGAGTTTGTTTTTTGCTTGGAGCATGAGCGTCGCCCCCCTGTGCGTAAAAATTGCCAACAAAAAAGCGTCTCCAAACAGGAGAGTGCTTTTATTTTAGCTCAAACTTTCGTGCAGAAACCGGGTTTTTCCGAAATACCCGGTTTCTTGTTTGCTTTTCACCCTTGCGAAAACGAATTAACGATTATGTCAGAACCCACGCTTGGGCAATTTCTCTGTCACCGATGGGGCGAACTTGAGAACTGAATAAGGACATAATTGCAACAGTTTGACCTGGGAGTGTAATAAATTATACTTCAGATCCCAAACCTTCCTTATGTACTAACACCACAGTGCCAATATCGCCCGTTCTTAAACTATATTCGGGTAAGTCGGTGGTTAAAGCAACTCTGTCTAGTTCAGCAATCATTTTGGTTAATTTGAGTAGTTTTATTCTAGTGGTTATGCGCTGACAACATCTTGCACCTATCTCCTTGCCCGCCAGGGATTAAAAGATGCTGTTGGCAAATTAATCGGCGGTGTTGTCCACACCCGCCCGGAAATAAATTTCCGGGCTAACAGCGAAAGTCCACTCAAGTGGACTGGTAGAAAAGATTAGTCCGTTTTAACGGACTTGCGCTATTAGCCAGGGGTTTAAACCCCTGGCGGGTGAGAATTTCGGTGCAAGATCTCAGTTATAGCTAATCGCTTGGCTTGCTGTAGATATAGCACTTCGACACAGAAACCGGGTTTTTGCGAAAAACCCGGTTCCTTGTTTGCATCTCACCCTTGTGAAAACAAATTAACGATCGTGTGATAACTCCTGCTTGGACAATTTCTCTATTTTTTGTTTTCCTTACTCTTCACTTATCATCGATTGGTAATCATTGAGATTGTCGCGAACCCGTTCGCAGGAGTTTTGGGCTGTAGTTTTACAAGAAACGCACTCGTTGAGACTTATAGCCGCAGCCCCTAATGTCGCCTTATATTGTCTCGGCAGATCGTTGGTAATCTCAACTAAATTGTCGGCTTCAATTTGGTAGTCTCGCATTAGGATACCGCACTGTCCTAAGTTTTCGTTATTTCTCAATGGTTCCATTTGTCTGCCTGCTAATTCTAGCGACTTAATATCATTGAATATTTGTTCAATTCTGTTATTAGGGATTGGAGGAACTGTCCCGACAACAGGTTGCGCGGCTGAGATCTCTGCTGGGTGGGAAAACAATAAAAATGGTGCTACTAATACTGATATTAGTAACTTACCAACCCCCATAAATAACCCCCACACTAGCTTAAAAGGCCATATAACAATACCTAAAATTACACCTATTAGACTGAAAACCCAAGACAATAAATTTGCTAAAAAGTGGATAATAAAACTTGGTATGGCAAATAAAAATCCCATAATTTACCCCTCCTAACCAATCAATAGATCCAAAGTGTTATGGGTTTGAAAATAACCCCTTGCTGGTGGCAATAATTAAAGCTGCTATCAGCAACAAAATTGGCAATTGCAGCTTTTACCTTTACTTAAGGTAACCGGATAAAATATGTCTCTTCAACACCTAAAAATGGGATTTTGTGGGAATATTAAAATTATATAAATAAGCAATAATGTGGGAGAAAGTAGGATTTAGTTTTTTGATTGGGAAAAAGTATGATAAAGTGGGATTACACAATCAATGATAAAAAAATTGATACATGGACATTCAAGAAGTGATAAAATGGACTGACGAACAGGTATTATTTAACACAGGAAAACGCCTTGATTCACTACAAAAATCTATATTAGAGGGTGTTTGGCAACATCAGAATTATGAAGAAATAGCGAAAAATAATCTTCGCAGTTACGATCATGTCAAGAAAGAAGCATGGAAATTATGGAAACTTTTATCTGATGTGATTGGAGAAGATGTTAAAAAATCTAATGTTTGTTCTTTGTTAGAACAAGCTGAACTGTCTAATGTTTCCAGCGTTCTTGATTGCGTACAGATAGGGGTAGGTAATGGTAATATCAATATCTGTGGTGAAAATACGCGATCGCACTCTCCCCCCAACTCTCCCCAAGCCAAAAATCCCTCGCCCATAATAGATTTAACAGACGCACCAGAATTACTTAGCTTTTACGATCGCACGTCAGAACTATCCACCCTGAAAGAATGGATTTTACAAGCACGCGCGCGCTTGATAACCATATATGGATTAAGTGGAATTGGTACTAGCGCGATCGCACTCAAACTGATCTCACAAATTAAAACCGAATTCGATTACATTATTTGGCGAAGTCTGGGTGACACTCCCACACTCTCGACGCTGCAAATCGAACTCAAACAATTTTTTTCCCAATTACAACAAACCCCATTACCCACAATCATCGATTATTTTCGATGCGCTCGCTGTTTAGTAATCCTTGATGACGTGCATAATATATTTAAAACCAGACAATTAGCAGGTCAATATTTAGCAGGATATGAAGATTACGGCAAATTTTTTAAACAAATCGCTACATCATCTCACCAGAGTTGTTTAATCCTCCTCAGTTGGGATAAACCTAGAGAAATCGCTACTTTAGAAGCAGAAAACCGCTCCACGCGCGCGTTACATCTTAAAGGTTTAGAAGAACAGGCGACAGAGATATTAAAATAAAAAGAATTAACAGACGAAGATAAATGGTCAGAATTAATTACCCTTTATCAACGTCATCCTTGCTGGTTAAATATCATAGCTGCAACCATACACGAACTATTTAACGGTAGCGTTTCCCTGTTTTTAGCCGAGCAAAATGACATATTTTTAGGTGACATAGAACCACTTTTAGAATCTCTCTTAAAGCGTTTATCCGAGTCAGAAAAAGATATCAGCTATTGGTTAGCAAGTCAAGATAAAGCTGTAGATATTTCCCAACAACCAGCTAATAGCGAATTATCCAAATCCGAATTCTGGCAAGTTATCCAATCATTAGCACGACGCGGGTTAGTGGAAAAAGTGCAAATAGGAGAGCGATCGCGCTTTCAGCTCAATCGTATATTCCAACAATACATTCAGCGCAATTCAAATCCTATAAGGGAAAAACAGTAATATCACCGTTAGCAAAGATTGTATGTAGTTTTTGATGCTGTAGGGGCGGGTTTTACGAGAGATACTTGCTACCAGCGCAAAGGGTAAATAAACCCGCCCTGGCTGACGCTACCGATACAACCCGACATAATATAACACCGTTTTTCGGATTAATATGCCACACAAGGGGCGGGGCGGGTTTATAGAAATTTTTTGTTTTTAGCAAATGTTATTGGTAAAACCCGCCCCTACAATCGGTGCCTATCTGTTGATCTGTAGCACATCAAGGGAAATTAATATAACAAATTCTTTATTTTTATAGACCGCGAAGGCGGTCTTTGTTTGTATAGCCGCATCCTTCAGGGTGACGGCTACGAATGGATGCGATCGCTAAAAAACCCCCAAAACAAAAAGCGCCCTCCCAAGGGAGAGCGCTTTTCGTTTAAACTTCTAGCAACCTAGACCCTAACCATTGATAACCGGAGCGGTTAAAGCAACGGGAGCAGATTCACCAGCGGCTAAGTCGAGGGGGAAGTTGTGAGCATTACGCTCGTGCATTACTTCCATACCCAGGTTAGCGCGGTTGATGATGTCAGCCCAGGTGTTG
>NZ_JBHFNP010000273.1:0-5811 GCF_041929235.1 Microseira sp. BLCC-F43 | reverse complement strand
TCCCGGTGAAATAATTTCGATAACTAATTCTGGCGGAACCGGACAAGCTTCATTTTCCATCCAATCAGGTGATAACCGCTGATAAGAAACATATAAAATTTCTGGTGTAGGCACCCAGCTTTTTCCTTGGCGCGTCAGTACCACAGCCCATTCTACACCGACCTCTCCCCTATCTTGACCCCAGTCTTCCAGCAGTCTAAGTAATGCTTTTGTGAGTCGGGAATGAAAAAATTTCGGTGACATTTTTGGTATTGCCTCACCATCCACCAATTCGTAAGTTACATCCCCTTCTGGTAGGGCGAGAAATTCCTCCAGGGTGAGTTGGTTTTTTGCTTGGATCATAGATATTCGCCCCCCTGTGGCTAAAAATTGCCAATTAAAAAGCCTCTCCAAAAGGAGAGTGCTTTTATTTTAGCTAGAACTTTCGCACAGAAACCGGGTTTTTTGGAAAAACCCGGTTTCTTGTTGGCTTTTCACCCTGGCGAACACAAATTAACGATCGTGTGATGTCACCGATGGGGCGAACTTGAGAACTGAATAAGGAAATAATTGCAACAGTTTGACCTGTGAGTGCGATCAATTCTACTTCATATCCCAAACCTTCCTGATGTACTAACACCACAGTGCCAATATCGCCCGTTCTTAAACTATATTCGGGTAAGTCGGTGGTTAAAGCAACTCGGTCTAATTCAGCAATCATTTTGATTAATTTGAGTAATTTTATTATCTCCGAAAATAGATTACTTTTATTTTAGCTATAAACTAGCGATCGCACAATTTAATATCATCTGTGCTGACATCGGTTGTATATATTTTCAGGTGGCGTAGGGGCGGGTTTTACCAACAATTTATGACGCTAACAGACCAACTCTATAAACCCGCCCCGGCTCATGATTATGGAAAAGCACCGTAAATTAAAAAACCCTAGATTCGATTAATTAGTGTAGTCGATTACCACATTTGGTGCAGAAATTGTTACTTAATGAATTTTTAGTCTGGCAATTAGGACAGACAAGGTAACTTTGAGGAAGTGCAGGAAGTTGGGCTTCTGGTAACTCGGACAGCCTTGCTTGATTTTTCAGTACAGTATCCATGTAAGCAGCAGTCAAGTGTAATGCTGACAGCTCGTTGACTGAGGGTCGAGTACCACCTTGGCTATCCACAAAAATACTTGCTTTCGCGCCCGGTACAAAAGGTAATTGGTTCTTGGCTGCTTCCTTAGCTATCTCTAAAATTGTGTAATTTTCAGAACCAATAATATCAACCTTTGCTTTAGTTACATCTGCATCGGCTTGCCCCTTAATTCGGAATGCTTCCGCTTCCGCTTCTGCCTTCTTAACAGATGCCTCAGCCTCCATTTCAGCAATTTTCACATTTTCTGTAGCTCTAACCACATCTTGCTGTATTTCTGTCTGGTACTTGGCGTACATAAGTTTTCTATGTTCTTCTTCAGCCACTTGTTCTGCTTGATAAGTTTCCCTCTTCTCCTCGGCGATTTTGCGATCTGTGAGAATCTTCTCCAGTTCGTCAGGCAGATCAATTTCACCAATCAACGTGTCAACAGCTTCAACACCATAGCTACTGAGTGCTGATTTAATGTGATCTATAGCTTCTCTTTGTCGATCACTGCGATTTTTCAGAAAGTCTATTGCTTCATAATTTTGAGCAGAATTGCGGAAGTGATTACCAACCATCGGTTCTAATACTCTGGTTACGAGATTTTTGATGGAGGTAAATTTGAGGGCGTTTATAGAGCTAGATTCATCACCAACCGTTGGCTGCCAAACTCCGCTCCCAGGGGAACCAACACAAGAAATCATCCTTGGGGCATTTTCTCCAGCTATACTAATAACCTGCGTCACCTCAATATCAAAGGCAAATCCATCCTGGGAACGAAGGTTCAAAGCATTAAGATTGGCATCATAGTTGGTTGGCGGCTTTTGTTTGTTTGACCAGTCGAGCGTAATTTGATGAGTTGGGACGATGACCACATCCATCACGCTTGTGTTGATGGGATACTTACCAGGATAGAGTGGCTGCTTGCAAATACCTCGATATCTATTTTCAACAGGGTCATGACTAGCATTGTTCTCAGGCGTCTTCCCAACATGGGAGATGACAACTCCAACAGTTCCTACCTCAATAGAAGTCAATCCCACTTGCTCAACCTTGACAAACCAAGGATTCAAGTGCCAAGAACCTGATGGCAGAACCTCCTGTTGCAACCCTTTACATCCACCTCGATCGATAAAATTCTGTGGGTTTTGGAAGTTGTCATGTCCCTGGATAATTTGACCTGCAATTTCATCTGGTGCAATTGCGGCACCATCAAAAGTCGTAACAATACCAATCTTATCTGTATCCACTGTATACACCCGTAAATCATTAGGGTTCATACCATGCTGGGCAGCATTGGCAGCAGTAATCACCGCGAACAGATCGGTGTTAATTTGGTAAGTGCCAGCAGTCAAGATTGCTCGCTGCTTTCCTTTCTGACCACCGTTATTTATAAATGCCGCCGCATCCTGAAAATTGTTGCAATCAACAACTTTCCCCAAGATTTGTCCTTCTGGCAGGTTAGCACCATCCTTGGCAATGACTAGGGCAATTTCTCCTTGAGGAACATTGATTACTGGTTGCTTACGAATAGTAAATAGGTTGGTGTTAATCTGGTAAGTGCCAGCAGTCAGGATTGTTAGTTGCTGACCGCTCTCGCCACCGTTGTTCAGAAATGCCGCCGCATCCTGGAATTTGTTGCAATCAACAACCTTACCAAACATGCGTCCTGGTGGTAGGGGAATACCATCATTGGCTTCTAATAGCCCAATTTCGTCCGGATAAATATGAATTACTGACTGCTTACGAATAGTAAACAGCTTGGTGTTAATCCAGTAAGTGCCAGCAGTCAAAATTGCCAGTTGCTGACCCCTCTGACCACCGTTTTCCAGAAATTTACGGGCATTCTGGAAGTTGTCGCAATCAACAACCTTACCAAACATTTTTCCTGGTGGTAGGGGTTCACCATCATTGGCTTCTACTAGCCCAATTTCGTCATCGGCAATCTTAGTTACCGGCACCTGATGAATGGTATCATTCAAAGACGAAGGATGTAATCCGGGACGGAGAATATCTGCCTGGAAACCTACTTCCCCATTCAGGGCAATCAGTCGGGAATGGCGAGGGCCTCCCCATTTCTTTTCGACAATGCCAACTTTATCTTCAGCAATCTTAACGAATCCAATCATAATTCCAAACAGGGGGTATTTTACTTTTGGGGATTGACTGAGAAACCTAGTTTTAGCGATACACCCTAGTAATTACCGCAAGCTGCTAATCTTTTTTCTAATTCTTTGAGACTAGCTAAGTAGCTGCTCCCTGACTGAAGTTAAAATTTTTAGTTACAAACACTTACTTACGTGAAAGAAGAAATTCGGAAAACTTGATATCCACTCATGCAACGGATGATTACCGTATCCAAATGAAGGCAGGTGTCCTTCTTTAGCATCTAAGCTAAAGGTAAAGTCATCGTATTTTAACCAGTCCTTATTCCCTCGCCAACCAATAGGATCAGCAAACTTATATACATCGAACTCGTCTGCTTTACCGCGAATGTTACGCCAAATTTGCTGCTGTACGCTGAAACCGAACAGACCTTTGCTATGCTCTACCCAGAACTGGTTAATTTGGCGAACAACAGAGCAAGGTAATTTTGATATATCTTCTTTCCTGCACCAACCCTCCTGTTCTCGACGAAGCACTTCCAGTATCAATTTATAAGTTTCCTTATCTGCTTCTTTCCACTTGCCTGCTATCAGTAAATCCCGCAGTTGCGCGTAGTCTAAACCAGGTTCTGGATTGAGGTCATCAGTTGGAGTTGGCTGATTCCCAGGTTCCGGTGTAGGTGACTTCTGTCCGTTTCCCGTCTCTGGTGGCGGAGGGGGGTTGGGGGTGAGGTTGATCCGCGACTGAGCAATTCTTTGAATCGCCCTAATTGCATCCATATCCGTACCAGAAGCAGCAGCTAAAACCCGAATCCATAATTGCTCTGCTAGTTCCAGGTTGCTGTTAACTTCAGCTTGATAAGCATCAATCTTTAAAGTGTCGATATCTTGTAAAGTCGCATATCGAGGTAAAAGAATCAGATGCAACTTATTTACAGGTTCAGCAATAGTGTAAGGTGTTTGTGGCTCATGCTTATGCTGAAGCACCAATTCCGGTACGCGCCAACTGAGATATTGATTCAACTGCTTAACGGTAGCGCATTTTCCCTGCATACTTAAACCTTCCAGCAGTGCATAGGTAAAAGCACCTTGCTGTAATTCCTCAATTTCATAGGAATATTGATTGGGACTACAGGAAAATATGCTGATGACTCCCTTTTGACGTGCTTCTTCAGCCGTTTGTAGTCCAATTCCTTCACCTGCTTTTATACCTTGGTTACGACAAGCATCTAAAATCAGGACTACGTTATCAGCACCACAGCGCCGCAGACGTTCAGTGATGTAGTTGATGGAAATTGCGGTCTTTTCTACATTCCCTGGATAGCCATCGACAGGCATGAGATAATCACGCTCAGCATGGCGCATTCCATGACCGCTGAAGAAAAACCAGAAGTTATCCCCTGGTTTCATAAAGGGTTTTTCAAAGCGTTCCTCCAAAAATTTCAGCAAGTTAGTAAAGCAGGGACGAGTTGAAAAACCCTTATAATCAGGCGAGTCATCAGAGAAAAAGAACACCCATTCAAAACCTGCTTCCTTGCGGAGAAAATCATGCATTAACTGTGCATCCCGCTTGGCATAGTTCAAGGGTTGCAGGAATTCGTACTGATTAATGCCAATGGTAATTGCCCAGTTTTTCGCCATTTCACTGTGTTTCTTTGCGCTTGAACCTGAGTGTTATTCCACCCTTTCCGCCAACTTTTCCCCCAGTTCCCAGTAACTTAACCCCACCTTCGCCGTTAATTTCCACCACCAGTTCAATTTCGTCTAGCTGCATTCCAGGGGAGTCAACTTTCGCTTTCTGTTCAGCATGTTGAAACAGCCTTCCTACTACTTGCAAAAAGCGAGTCATTTCTTCCTCTAATTTTTGCACCTGTACTGGCACCGCATTCCCTACCTTTTTCGTGTCAGTTACCGGCTTTTCTTCATCATCATCTCCCCAATTTCCCCCCACAGGAGAACCGTCTTTTCTCCCGTCCGTCACCCCTACCGGGGAAGTTTCATTAGTAACTATCCAAATAATGTTTTCTTCGCCCATCATAACTTACAATTTCAGTTACTGCATTTAATGATACGCACAGCTATTACTGATTTCCGGGTGAAAATTATTCACCTTGCAGTAAAACAAAGCGATCGCGCCGCACAATTAAATTTAAAAATCCCTTCTTTCGACAAATTGAGCAATCTGGATAAAACACGGTCAGGACGACGCCAAAAAACCGGGTTTCTATCAAAAATCGTATGCAGAAACCCGGTTTCTATCTAAAATCTTGCGCCAAGGAACTAGAGATCCCAGCAAGAAACCGGGTTTCTATCAAAAATCTTCCGCCAAGGAACTAGATCTCGCCCCCAGAAACCCGGTTTCTGGGATCGTCGCTAAAAAACCCCCAAAACAAAAAGCGCCCTCCCAAGGGAGAGCGCTTTTTGTTTAAACTTCTAGCAACCTAGATCTTAACCATTGATAACCGGAGCGGTTAAAGCAACGGGAGCAGATTCACCAGCGGCTAAGTCGAGGGGGAAGTTGTGAGCATTACGCTCGTGCATTACTTCCATACCCAGGTTAGCGCGGTTGATGATGTCAGCCCAGGTGTTG
>NZ_JBHFNP010000272.1:0-41076 GCF_041929235.1 Microseira sp. BLCC-F43 | reverse complement strand
CGCCAACAATAAAGGGATAAGTATCAGTGAAATAATTGAACAGTTGGCACGAATGATTGACGCTGATTAAAATCAGCGAGTCGTCGTTCCTCCACGCAATAAATTGACGTGGCTCCCCGACTCCCGATTTTCTTTAGGTGGGAGAGTGAGGGGTAGTTGCTCTGTTTATTCATTGTTTACAGAACCCAAACTCACTAACGCGCTGCAATGCTTGCAATGCAGTTGCCGTGTTGACCTCTCCCCATGCCTAAAGGCAAGGGGATTCACGCTTGTTGTTCTGCCGTATTTCCTAGTTTTCCGACTATCACCAGACTGGTATGGTTCTAAATCAAACAAAGTTAATTGAACGCCAATCTGGTCGTAGGCATGGTTCCTAGCCTCAACCCGTACGGATTGATAACTGCGCTTGCGTGACTTTCCCGCCGTCCGCAGGTAGGGTCTGTTTTTTAGACTTCTGTTTTTTAGGGAAGACCAATCCCGTTCGATTTGCTACTGTTCTGCTGGCCTTAGTGTCAGCGTGCGCGGTATATCCGCATTCAGTGCAGAGAAATTTTTCACCATCACGGTTAGTTTTGTCAACCTGTCCACAAGCTGGACACTCTTGCGATGAGTGTTTAGGATTAACCAAAATAACAGGTTTACCAGCTTTAAGCGCAAGCCAAGCAATTTTATCAAACAAATCACCCCAACCGCAGTCAAGGATAACTTTATTTAAACCTGTTTTACGAGAAGCGCCATTTCTTTTGTAGCCACCATTGCCATCATGTTTAGGTTTTGCACGCTTTACCATATTTTTGATTTTAATATCTTCCCGTGCAACCGCATCAGCTTTTTTAACAGCAATGTTAGCTACTTGCCAATTATACCCATCACGTTTTTGTTCTAATTTGTGCTGAGTGCGAGATCATCTCTCAACAGCTTTTTTTCTATTTTTTGATCCTTTTACTTTTCGGCTAATACTGCGTTGACGCATTCTTAAACGCCGCGCATTTCTTTTATTATTTGTAGGTTTAATATTCTCTGCAAAGCTACCATCACTAAATGCAACTAGCTTGTTAACTCCTACATCGATACCTACTACTGATTTAACTTCTTCAAGTGGTTTTTGTTCAGGTAAAGTCCACGGTATTTCAACTAACATTGAAATAAACCAATAACCGCCTTTACGTTTAACAGTGCAAGTTCTAGTATCAATAACTTGACTAAAATCGCGACTATTGTGAAACTTTACATGACCAATACCAGGTAGATAAATAATGCCATAATTATCTTTAATCTCAATTAATTTGATACGTCCGGGTGGATATTCAAATGAATTCAAAATCCCTAGATAATTTGGAAAACCCCTACCGTGTTTGAAAAAATTATTGTACGCGGTATCAAGTTTAGCTAAATTTCTTTGCAAAACACTTGAATCTATTTGAGCAAAGTTATCTCGATCGTGACGTAGTTGTGTTGTCACCTTGGACTGAATACCTGATGCGCTATCCCACAAGACAACACTTGGCTTAATTATTTCTCCTGTTTTGGGATTTACTTTCTCTTTTGAGGTTTTTAATCCCATTGATATATCTTGTGGAATTACACCATGTTTTATCACTGGACAAGTTAGCGGACAGCAAGAACCATATTCAATCTTTGATTCAATGTCACACCAACTACCCCAAGCATAAACAACTTGTGAGTCTACATTTTGATTATTTGTGTTAGATCCAGTTTCTCTTTCTCGCAATGCATAGTTACGGTGTTTTCTCAGTGTCACCAACCACCGATTTTTTGTTTGTTTTAACTTAAAGTTACACCGAACTTGCACTTAACATCCCCTCTCTTATCGCTCTAATGCTATACTCCTAGTATAACCCCAATATCTAAAAGTGGTCAAACATAAAAGGAAAAAAAAGGTTAAGAAATCAACCAGTTTTGCCCGATGAGGTTAAAACCAGACACCATATATTTCTGACCCCAACTTCGTGGAAAAAACTACAATCTATTGCTTGGCTAAATGACATTTCCGTTAGCGAGCTAATTGAACAATGGGCACAAAAAATTGACGGGGAATAAATTCCCCTACGGGTTTCATCCCCATGCATAAATGCAGGGGCTTTCACCCTTTAATCTTGGGTAACAGAGCATAGGCAATCCCCGCCGCACCATGAGAAAATCCAGTCACAAAGTCGGCGCCAATTCTATGCCAAGCTTTCCATCCCAAGTTGTTTGTCGTTCGAGTGTTTAATAAATGCTCGCCGCAGCAGAAAGCTGTTGCCAAAATCTCGGCAGCCTTCGTTTTTTCATACAGAGCTAATAATCCCAAAATCGCCCCTGCCGATCCATTTACCACATCCAAATTTTTGTCGCTGGCAATCTGCTGGGGAGAAATTAATGATGCAGCCAGTTTAGCATCTTGGAGCCAGGAGGGCTGGTGCAAAAACTCAGAAATGCGGGTAAAAGCATAGACGAGGGAAGCGATACCAGCTACGCCGCCAATGGTATATCCGTTGCGAGACAAAGTTTGAATTGGTGTGGTGGCGATCGCTTCTCGTAAGGGAGCGATCGCGCTGTTAATCAGTTCTGCATATCCAGCGCCACCAGTTACTTTTTCCAACCCTGCCAAGAAGACAACAACGCCAGCGACTCCCCCGTAAAGATCTAATCGCAGAGGCTGTAATATATATTTTTCGGCTTGCAGTTGGGGAGCGATCCAAGTGGCGCTACCGTCATGGGAGTAAATTGCTAGTTCTTGTAACTCAAGAGCGATCTCCTTGGCACAGGCAACTAGCTCGTCGGGCGAAAGTACAGCACTCTCATCTTCTTTTTCCTTCTCTACTAAATAATTGCTGTGTTTGCCAGAGACGGCACTCAGATGCAGGGTACTTTCGATTAAACGAATTTGCGCGTTTAGATCTTGTTCGTTAAAAGAATTAAGGCGATTGATTGCGTTCTCAATACTTGTATTTTCACAGAAGCCTTGCAGGACTTCCCCATCGGGCAAATCTATCGCCGTGCTATTTGCACGTATCGAAAACAAGGGGATATCCATCTGTTCTAAAGCTGCGGTTTCAAACTTGACTAAAGGCCAATGAATCGCTTTGTTGCCTGTGTCCAGAGACATGCGACTGACAACATCCATTTCGATGCTTCTATCCGCTCCATCTCTTAAATATTCCGGTTCCAGCAGCGTTTGCAAGGTCGATGTATAAAACTTGGTGTTGCGTAGAATGTAGCGCACTTTTTGCTCAGCCAAGTTTTGTAGGGGACTGTGGGGAGCGAGTAACTCATTTTTTTTATCCATCAGAAAACGATACATCTGCTGGAAACCAGCTACAACCTCGCCCACGTAATCGGTTGCTTTCAAGTAGGTACCATTGATATGAGGCACGCTCGCTTTCACGTCGATCTCCATAGGTTGATAGTCTCGCTTCATAGCATCCGAGTTGGCGTCTTGCCATACTGGTCTTTTAAAGGGCAATACCAATTTACCCGCCTCCCTCAGACCTCCAATATCGTAGGCCATCTTCCCATCAGCGCTTAGCCGCCATGTAGGCAGCAATCCCACGCGAAATACAGAATTCCACCAGATGATATCGATCGGTCTGATGTGATAGCTTTGGGAGTATTCTCGCTCTAGCTTGAAGTTGTTGTGCATCAACGCTTCCATATCTACTAGCAATGGATACTCACCGCTAGCAATGATATTTTCATAAAAACAGTCCACTCCTTGCAGGAAATACATCAAGCACAGCAGCATCCCCGCACGCTGGTAAAATCGGCGCGCAGCATCAACATTCTCACAAGGCAGGTTCTCGGCATACTCTACCCATCCGTAATCTTTCTGGTTGATAACTTTCAGGGATTTGAAGGGTAGCGTTATTCCTTGCAGATTCAACCATTCTAGAAACTCGAAATAGGCGCAGTCAATTCCTAAATTTTTGGGCTTATAAACGAGTTTATCGCCAGACTCAAACTGCAAAATTATCACCGAGCGCCTGCCGTTGTGATAGTCAGAAAGTGCAGGCTTTAACTCTACTACTCGCCCGATTTCTCGGCTATTAAAAAAATTACTCTTAATTTTTTGCCAGTCTGAAGATAACCTCTGCAAAAACTCTGCATTTGCCTCGATCCACAAATTTGTTGTTGTTGATAGCAAGCGTGCTAATACAGCATACTCTTCGAGAAATGAAAGCAGCTTGCCTTCAAACATACTAGAGACAAATTCTTCATATACTTTCGTACTTTTTTCTTCGCTTTTTTCCAAAATTAGGCGCTGTAAAGCAGATATTTTCCGCGAACGAAAGATACCAAATTCGAGATATAGCGCATTGCTTGCTATCCAAGAAAGGTCTTTGATTAAATTTAATTCTAGGCAAGATGCTGCTTCTGGTGTCAATATTTCATACACTGAACCCACTTGGGCAATTAATCTTTTTTTTGCTATTAAAACAAAGGTATACAAAATTTCTCCAAAAGGGTACTTTACTTGAAATTGCTTGCCCTCGCCTAAACTAACATCCTTTTTAATATCGGGTATAGAGTTCAATACTTATTGTAAAATCTTTGCCCATTCCGGTAATTCTTTTCTGTTTTTTAAGTAAACTCCCCCTAATAATTGCTGAATATTATCCAGCTCAATTCCATCCCAATCGCAGCGTTTTCTAAAATTATCCCAGTTTCCTTTGGCAATTATTTCACACCAATTTTCTATTCTTTTTTGGCTTTTTGTTTCACATTCTGCGTTCAATTTGGGAAGATAATTTCCGGTTAAACGCTCCCAAATTGAGCTAGATTTTTCCAGAATATATATTATATTTAATTCCAGGTTTTTCGGGTGGTTTTTTGTCACTTTTTGGGATTCCCTTAGCTCTTTAACTGTTTATCAATCGCCCTTGACGCAATCGTAGCCAATATGTTTGCCCAGTTCCGACTGTGGGTGGTTCGGGTTAATCGTAGATTTATAGAGGGCTGAGCATTGCACTATACTCAGCGATGCTTCCCTCAAAGTAAATTTTAGTGGATCGCGAGCGGCACATATAGCTGGTTGCCTGGTTCCTCCCCAGCAAAATGTTCTTATAAGAACATTTTTACTTTCCCACCTGGGTTATCTTCCCCAGCTTCGGGATCTTCCTCACCTCGTACAGCAAGGGTAAAAACGGAAGATCCTACTGGATCTGTCTCTGATTGATTTTGAGGTAACTGCATAAGTCCTCTCCACCCAGATATATATGTAAGCAGAAGGGTGATACCGACTTAGTTCTAGAGGAAGATTATGCTCTACCTAGCGACCGTTCAAAAGCAAACCAGATTCTTCAGCACTGTGAAGACGGAACTCAAACTGCTAGCTTGTAAGCGAGGGGATAACAGCTGGAGTCCCGTATCCGGGGATGAAGTCATCCCAGCACCAGAGGCGAGTAAGTTCAACGGGGGGGTATTGGTGCTAGTTGACGTGACGGCGAGTAAAAAAGCACAGAATATTCGGGAAGCAGCGCCTTCATTAGTCAAAATTTTACAAAATTTCTCTTATCTGCAAGAAAAATGGGAAGCTAAGGAAAAAGAAAGAGATTTTTGGAAAGAAGCTCTTACCCATCAATCTGCGGAACTCAATCGCCGCGAGATGGAACTGAGAGTACAACAAGAACAATTAACCAAGCAACGCCAAGAACTTGATAAAGCTCGTCTTGAACTCCAAAAACTGCAGATAGCACTTGAACAACAAAAAAAGGCCAGATCTAACCCGAATTATATGTCAGATGCCAATCACCTCACCAGCCACGCCTCTCCACAGGCCCAGAAGAAGGTTGTAAATTCTGACCCAACAAATGGTGGTGAGTCCACTCTAGTGCTAGACAAGTCTGTTGGCATTGGGATTAGGAGAACCCCCGTTCGTTAAAATTGGCACAGTACAGTTGCGAAAAGCACCCACTCCCATGACTGCTGTTACCCTTAACCTCAAACCGATCATCGAACTGACTGACGACCAATTTTATCAACTTTGTCGCTCCAATCCGGAGGTAAAATTTGAACGTAATGCTAGAGGAGAAGTTATCGTAATGTCACCTACCGGGGGAGAAACTGGATACTGGAACTCAGAACTCAACGCTGATTTCGTCATTTGGAACCGACAAACCAGACTGGGAGTTTGCTTTGATTCTTCTACTTGTTTCAAACTCCCCAATGGCAGCAATCGCTCCCCCGATGTTGCTTGGATAACAATAGAAAGATGGCATGAACTCACCGCCGAAGAAAAAGCGAAATTCCCTCCCATCGCCCCCGATTTTGTTTTAGAGTTAATGTCTCCTAATGATAGTTTGAGAGACACGCAAGCCAAAATGCAGGAATATATGGAAAACAAGGTGAGACTCGGTTGGTTAATTAACCCCAAAACCCGCCGCGTGGAAATTTATCGCCCAGGACAAACCCCAGAAGTTTTAGAATCTCCTACTGCATTATCGGGGGAAGATGTCTTACCGGGTTTGGTTTTGAATTTGCAATTTATTTGGGAATAATTTGAGATAAAATAACAAGCGAACGCACCAGTTTGTAGTAGGGCGGGTTTTACCAACCAGTCTGCGGAACTAAGAGATATGTCGTTAAACCCGTCCCTACAGTAATCACGAAATATCTCGTTATATCGATTCCGGTTGTATCTGAATCATTGGTAGGGACAAAAACTTTGCCCTGGCGATAAAACTTTCTTTAGCCTTAGTCCCTACAATCAATTTTAATCGCCCAGATGTAACGGTCAACGATATTAAACCCGCCCCGACAAACCACCTACTCAAAATAGTGCTTAAGATTGAGCGTAAGCTTTGAGCGCGTATTCTTTGAACCGTTCTAAATCTGCCTGAAGAGTCGATTCAACTACCCGCCCTAAAAATAGATTATCCATCAACTTACCAAGCCACCCAGGTATCCCGTAGGCTACTGTTAACTTAACGATGCTGCTACCTTTGCGATCGTAAAAGCGAATTGCGCCTCGGTTAGGCAAACCATCTACAGATTCCCATTGAATAATTTGGTGGGGAACTATTTTTAGAATCCGAGAAAGCCAGGTAAATTCAAGCCCTCCAGTCCCAAGTTTCCAGCGAGATAAATCTGGATTATCTTCTAGGACTTTAACCGATTCAATCCACTTCATCCAGCGGGGCATTTGTTCTAAATCTGACCAAAGATTCCACACTAACTCAATGGGAACTTCTACTTCTACCTGTACGCTGTGTTCTAGCCAATCTGTCATTTTGATAATAGGTAATGGGTAATGGGTCATAGGTAATGGGTAATGGGTAATTGCAAAATTAAATTGGTAATCGGCGCTGTAAAACTTGCCATTTACAATTACCAATTACCAATTACCAATTACCAACTACCTATTTTTTCTGTTCAAGGATTGCCTTGGCGGCGCGGCGCCCGGAAATGGTCGCACCTTCCATGCTATCGATATAATCTTGTTGCGTGTAACTACCCGCTAGGAAGAAATTGGCAATGGGTGTTTTTTGATCGGGACGATAGGGTTCCATGCCGGGGGCTTCGCGGTAGAGTGATTGAGCCAGCTTAACTACACTGTACCAGGTCATGTTGAGTTCGCGAGCAGAGGGGAATAGGTCATGAACTTGCTTGAGGACGTGTTGAGCGATCGCTTCGTTACTCTCCTTAATAAAAGGATCTCCCGGTGTCAGCACTAACTGCAACAGGGAACCTTGCCCTTCCCGATAGTAATCCCCCGGACTGGTTAAAGCCAAGTCGGCAAAACAAGAAAAGTCAGCATCGGGAGTATAAAGTAAATTATCAATTCCCGCTGCTCGCTGTAATTGTTTCCTCTCTTGAGCATTGTGCAGTTCGGTTACCCAACCGTCAAACCGCAGTTGCACCGTCGCCACGGGAACGGTATCGAGTTTATAAATATTGTCAAATTGCTGCCATTGACGCCATTCTTGAGGCAACAGGCGCTGAATTCCCGGCACATCACAAGCGCAGACATAGGCATCGGCGGTAATGGTTTCTTCCGTCTCGCCAGAGGCTACCACAATACCCGTCACTCGCGTTTGTTCCCCGTCTTTAGCATACAGGATTTCACGTAGGCGACGGCGAGTATAAATTTTTGCTCCCCTTGCTTCTATGTAATCAACGATTGGTTTGTGTAAATCCTCGTAGGGAGAGCCTTCCAGCATCCGCAACTTGGACGCCTCAGTACGGGCGGCGAACATCTGGAAAATAGTTAACATGCAACGGGCGGAGATATTTTCGCAGTCGATAAAACCGAGTGCGTAGGCGATGGGGTTCCACATGCGCTTGATGCTGCCATCGCTGCCGCCGTGACTGCGGAACCAGTCGGCAAAGCTGATCCGATCGAGTTTGCGGATAGTTTTCATCGCGCCGTCAAAGTCCAGCAAACCGCGAACGATGGGACTGGTGCCGAGAGCGATCGCATTTTGAATTTTATCTTGCAGCGATAGTTGGGACGTAGTGAAAAACGCCTTCAACCCATTAAACGGCGCACCCGTAATAAAGCGAAAATCTAACGCACCCGTCCTACCCCCAGAATTGATGAAGGTGTGGACATGTTCTTTCAGGCGCAAGTTGCCGCCAGCCCCCACTTTATGCATTAACTCTAGTAGCTGGTAGTAGTTGCCAAAAAAGACGTGCAAACCCATCTCGATGTGGTTACCCTGGGCATCTACCCAACTACCGACTTTACCCCCCACAAAAGGACGGGACTCAAAGATTTCCACTTCGCATCCGGCATCAGCTAAATCGACAGCCGCAGCCATTCCAGCCAATCCCGCTCCTACGATTGCAACACGCATTCCCTGTTCCTGCTCAATTTCTTTACATATTGTAAACAAATAAGGGTTTTTCCACGCCTAGACAGGGGCTAAACGTTTTGAGAATATTGGCAGGCTGCCCAGCCAGATATTCTGCTACAACGTTGCACCCATGGACCGCGCTGTCCGGTGCATTTCATCGTCGATACTTTCCGGGAACACCTCTGGCGAGAACATTTCCCGCAATGCTTGAAAATAAGGTACGAATAGTGACCGTTGTTCTGGTTTAACGCGGCTGCTAAATTCTTTCCCGATTAAATTGATCATTTGCCGCACTAGCTCCCAGTGTACTTTCAATGCGGGATAAAGCATCACGCACAACGGGAACAACTCTTGTTGAATTGCGGCGATGTTATTTTCCAGAACGCATACCCACAAATATACCTGGAACATTTCCACATCGCGGATGCTGGAAGTTTTAACCACTGGATGATGAAGCGAACCGCTGTGGCTCAAGTACCGGGGATATAATTCGATAACTCGCTGACAAATATTGCTCGCAATCTCAGTACTGCACGGCAATAGGGTCTGGACAGCTGACAAAGCTAGCGAGTTGTAATCATGGCTAGCTGCTGCATCATAAAGTCTTTGCAGCGGCATATATAAATGGTCGTCAATTACTTTGAAATAGGCCAACAATTGGTTTTGTTCCCACTGGCTATACACTTCAGACAGCAACATTTGTCCCGTGTAGTGGAACTGCAAGGCAACAAACCCTATTGTTCTGGGATCCGAGGAAGTATATTTATCGCGTATGCGTCCCAGGTATGCGCCGATAATTCTTGCCATATGCTGCGGTGCAATCATCTTGGCGTAGCTTTCTAAAGCTTTTTCATATATTTCAAACGCATCTTCCGATATTTGCCACGGATCGATTAATTTGGGATTTATTTGATGTCTCTGAATTTCTCTACCAATCAGGTACTCTGTTTTTTGCCAAGCTTGAAGGCTCGTATATCGCAGCGAGTACATTAACTTTTCAGCAATCTCAAACCTTTCTTTCCCGTAAGCACTTACCCAGGGTTTTTCTCCCGTCGCTGCTTCCTTGTTTTCTAAATTTTGGATATATTTTTTAGCCCAGAATTTTGCCAGGTATTGGAGCGGAGTTTGATTGATGCTTTCTTCACCCTGATTTGGATTTTGCTTCATCATTTTAAAGTTTTCTCCATTTGTCTTGTGAAGGTCTTTTCCCACCACCTATCTTAAAGGTATGTTGTCAACCGTGGTTTTGACCATGTGGATTTTGCTGACCCCTTTTGAATTTATTTTAAGTTTTTATAAACTTTACGTATTTTTTACGTAAAAATAAAAAATTGAGAACTCAAGTAGGGAAATTCCTCTGTTATTTCCCTATCCGTAATTACATCATGCCAAGCTGATTTTTGAGGCGATCCAAATCACACCTAATTAATTTCCTGAAAAGGAAGGGGGACGAATGGGGAAAGATGAGAGAAGTTGGCAAAAAAGGGGTTTTTGAAGCAGATTTCGGCAAGGGTTATGGTTTAACTCTGCAAAGCTTGTTGCGAAGTCCGGAAGTTGGTGGGGGATCGCCCGCCCGCGCGATTGCTACACCATGACCCAGATTCTACAGGACTTACACAAAGAAACCCGGTTTCTAGGAAAAATCGTTGGGAAAGGGAACCAGAGATATGCATACCCGACGCTTCGCGAACGACTCAGAAACCGGGTTTCTGGCAACGCCCTTGCGTAAGTCCTGTTCTATTGATTTCGCTCGAAATTTATTCTGCGAAATAAAAAGCGGAGCAGGGGGTCAAACCCCCGAGCCAACTTCTGCCTCTCCCCGCTAAATTCACTCAAAATCAAGGTGAACGATGCGTTGCAGCGTACCCAATCCCAACTCCTTACCCGAAAGACTTCGCGCTTCAAACAAAGCCATCATATCTGGCAGTTGGGGATTTCCCCGCGAAGCGCCTGTCAGTCCTTTAGCAATCACTAAGCCGCAGTAGCCCTTAGTTTTCTTGCACCGCTGATCCCAGCGCTTGCGCGCTTCGACGTGAATTGGTTCATCCTTGACAAACTCGCCAAACAAATGCATCTCTCCATTATTAGTTTGGATAATGCCGATATCGTAGCGAGTCTCCTCAAACGGGTCTTCCCCCGGATTAAACAAAATCCCTTTGAGTCCGCCTGACGCCTGGATTTTTTCGATCAGCATCTTAGCTTTGGGGCGGGAAGTTTGGATCAAAATCACCGGAAGTCCATCTCCCGCCGCCTGTATCTTCATATCAGCTTGGTAATTCCCCGAAGTCGTCCGCAAATATTCCACCATTTCCCAAGGCACCATGCCAATGCTGAGGAAAGAATTTTGCGGCACTAGGTCATCGCGCAGGGGTGGCATTGCTTTTCCCGTCGCGTCATCGCTGTCGGAGTCGAGTTGAACCATATCGTACAGCTCGTCTGCTACCTTTGGTAGCGTTGCCACCTTCACAGACAAAGGCGCAGTTGCTTCAGGCTGATCGGGAGAGGGAATGCGATAGCGACTGGTGATGCTGGGGAAATCTTCCCCTGCCAGTTTGCGGCGCGAGGCGCGGAAAAAGCGATTGAGAGCCAAAAGGGCTACTAAAACTACGACTGCTTCTTCTTCATAAAGCGAAGACCGCAGCCCTTCTAAAGGATGAATGTTACCAAAGCTTGGCTCGATCAGCGATATCGGTAATTCAGCTAAATCGATATCTTCATCCTCATCATCTCGATCCCCTGCTGGCTCGAAAGTTATAAACAGGCAATCTTGCCCCAAAAAGGCTTCTTCTAGGCTTTCGATCGAGTCTTCCCGGTGTATAACTGCGGCGCGAAATCGCTTGAGCGAGTCGAGGGAACGATACAGCAAAATTCCGTACTCCATCCCCGACATTCCCATGACGCAGGCATAAAGCGTGCCGATATCCCATTGATTGAGTTCAATCGATAGGATTTGATGTTCTGCTAGGTATTCCCAAGGAGCAGCTTGCCAAATTTTATACGCTTCTTCCACCAATTTTTCTGCGTACTGGGGAGGTAACTGGGGAGGGTGAGCATAAGCGCTTTCTTCAAATTCGCGAAACAGTTCGTCAATTAAAGGCAGCGACGGTGCGTAGTCAATAGAAATTCCTAACTCTTGCAGGACGCCCCGCAGGTAGAACTGAATTTCGCGATCGCGCACGACTATTTTTTGCGGTCGTCCGGGGGGCATCGGGCCGTGGGGATGTTCCATTGCCCGCAGCAAGGTACGTACAACCGCTTCCGGTCCAGTGTCTGGCGCTACCATATCCATCGCGCGCACAACACCTTGGGAACCATCTACCCATAAAATACAGTCGCCTTTGGCTTCGTCTTCCAACTCGACAGGCGCCGATAGCGGACGGCGATCGCCCTCCCACACGCTGGGAATTTGCTGTAACTGTTGTAACCGACGACGGGTAGAGCGATTGAGAGCTGTCATAGACTAAGGGAACAAATGAAAAATTGGGCTTGCGGGTCGAACGAGCAAACCTCTGATCAACACTAACCCTTAAAAGACCGCTTTGACTTGCAACCGGGCTACCAATCTAAGATGGGACATTCTGGCAAATGGGGAAGGGGTAAGGGGGAAAAGCGAAAGGGTTTGTTCATCCTTCCCGCTTTTCGCTTTTCCCTTTTCCCCAAACAAGTGTATTTTCCCGCTTTAGGCTGGTAGCCTGCAACAGTCGCTTTTCTGGTTTAGGTCATAAAATGTTTTTCCCACGTTAGTGGCTTGCCAGTAAAGTTTGACTTCTCCACGCTTTGAAAAACCTGGATGCTAAAACGTTGTTACAAGCGCGGTTTAAAACCACGTCGCTTCACTTCATTTCTCTTTGAACGATCAAATTTTGGCGCATTCAAAACGCCCTACCCGCCTCGGCTTGTTGCTAAGATGTGCGGTGAATTTGGTATCACATATCCGTGAAGATTTTACGCACCAACGGCTGTATTTCTACACTTCTTGGTGCAACTCCATATCTTCAGTTGTCATGGTTCAGTATGGCATCACGGTTGTTTTTTTTGCAGTTTTTCATCCTGTCTTACCATGACATCAGCATAACATAAGAAAGAGAAACAACAGGTTTAAACCTGCGCTTGTCGGGTTTCATCCCCTGTCTTTAGACTAGGGGTTCTCACCCTCCCACTATGTTTTGATAGAGAGTTTTTGCCTTGCTCGGCTCCCAGGGGCTAAGAAATTTAAGAACCCCGATACAATGGATGTATCAGTAAACAGCCAGTATAGTGCAACTGGCATAAGGAGTCGAGGCAAAAATGACATCAGCTACTCAGTCACAACAACGGGGGATTCAGCTGACCGATGCTGCCGTGCGCCAAATTTCATTCTTGCGCGAAAAACAGGGCAAAGACCTCTGCCTGCGGGTGGGAGTCCGTCAAGGTGGCTGTTCTGGGATGTCCTACATGATGGATTTTATCGATCCGAGTACTGCTAGAGAGGACGATCAAGTTTTTGATCACGATGGCTTCCAACTCGTGTGCGATCCCAAGAGCTTGCTTTACCTTTACGGTCTAGTGCTAGACTACAGCGATGCCATGATCGGCGGTGGCTTCCAATTCACCAACCCCAACGCCTCTCAAACCTGTGGCTGCGGTAAGTCTTTCGCCGTCTAAATAGGCAAAAACTCATATCTATAGCTTGCAGTCACACCCCTGCCAGACCCGATCCCTAACCGAGGTCTGGTATATTTTTTTGGGTAATCGGTCATGGGTCAACATCCAACCAATCACCAATTACCAATAACCAATTCCCAATTCCCAATTCACCAATGACTGAATCAGTTGCAACTCTTTTTGATACGGGTATCGAACGTTACAAAGCCGGGGAAGGGCCGGAAACTTTACTGCCGGTGTTTAAAGAAATTTGCGCTCGCTCTCCCAAAACCGGCGCCGCCTGGACTTGTTTGTCTTGGTTGTACCTGCTCGATAATCAACCGGAGCGAGCTTACAAAGCAGCCCAAAAAGCTGTCAAGTTAAACCCCCAAGACCCCCAAGCACGCATTAACCTGGCAACTGCCATGCTGGAAACAAAGCAAACCGGCGTGCGGCAGCATATCGATCTTGTTCGCCAAATGCTCTTCCTCGATGCCGAGTTGCGCCCAGACATTGAGGAAAGCCTTAAAGATGGTTTCAGCAGAAAACCTGATTGGGATAGTTTAAACCGGATTAAAACCTGGTTGTTTGATGCTTGAGCCGTTACTCTGCTAATCGTTTCCAAGCTGCGATAAAACTTTTCAGTTCGTAACGATTCCTTTAATAAATTAATGCCATATCTAGAAACTGGCATGATATTATTTTTTGAACTCAACGATTAGTTGCCCTAATAACCAATCGTTGAGTCATTTTTAACAGGGATTTTAGGTGCACAAAATATGGACATCGTTGCAGTTAAGCCAGAAACTCGCAATCACAAAGGCTTTTTTATCCACGAAGCAGCATACAAACTGATGGGTGTCGATCAGTCTGGATGGGCGCTAATTTGTATGGATGAGGCCACCTGCCACTACGTAGATCCAGATGACTTGCAATTGCCGGATGTTTCTGGTATTGCCCTCGATTAATCCAACTTCATAGATTGTATCATACTTAATCGACCAGGCTGTCCTGATTTCAGGTACAGCCAGATTTTTTATATTTGGTAATGGGTCATAGGGATAAGGCGCTTGATCGATTACCAATTACCAATTACCAATTACCAATCACTATGAAAGATAAAATCCTTGGCTGGTTAAACTCGTTTTTGGTGTTCGATACGTTCCTGGTTTTAGCCAGTTTTGCATGGCTAGCGATCGCTGTCGCTGGTAAAGCAGCTAACATTCCTTTGGGACTCGATCTGTGGTACAAACTCTGGGAACCCGTATTTACCCCAGCTATCGGTATTTTAATGGCGGGAGCGATGACGAGCGGCCTAATTAGTTGGATCTCGAAACGACTCAATCGGGTATAGCGCGGGTGTGCAGGTGTGCAGAGGGGCAAAAGCGGCAAAAGGGGCAAAAGCGGCATTTGAATCTACATTCTCGTGAAGCTCCCTTGCTCCCCATCTCCTGGAGCTCCCCATCTCCTGGAGCTCACCTGCTCACCTGCTGCCTCACGCTTGGCTTAAAATCGATTCTAGAGCTTGTTTCAAATTGGGATATTGAAATTGAAAGCCAGATGCTAACGTGCGTTTGGGTAAAACCTGCTGACCTTCCAAAACCACCTTGGCGCCGTCGCCCAACAGCAATTCTAAAGCGAAATCGGGTACAGGCAACCAAGAAGGACGATTGAGAACTTGTCCTAAAGTTTGGCAAAATTCTGCCATGGGGACGGGATTGGGGGCAGTACCGTTGAAAACGCCTTCCATTTCTTCGCGAGTCAAAGCTTGTAGAATTAGGTTGACTAAATCTTCCCGGTGAATCCAGGAAAACCACTGACGCCCGCTACCAATTGGGCCACCGGCAAATAGTTGAAATGGTGGTAGCATTTTTGCCAGCGCACCCCCCATCCCTAAAACAATCCCAGTTCGGATAATTACCAAACGGACGCCCGCATCTTTAACTTTTTGGGCTTCTGCTTCCCAAACTTGACACACTTGTGCTAGAAAATCCCTGCCTGGGGTACTTGTTTCTTCAAAGGTGGCAGTTTCGCTAGTGCCGTAATATCCAATAGCAGAGGCATTTACCAATACTGAAGGTTTGGGGTTAGCTTTTGCTATTGCTTCGACTAACCTTTGGGTGCCGAGCTTACGACTATCGATAATCGCCTGTTTTCGTTCTGGTGTCCAGCGACCCTCTGCGATTGATTCTCCTGCTAAATTGACTACGCCATCGCATCCGGATAAACTTTGTTCCCAAGCACCGTATTCTCTTGGCGCATATGTAACTATTTCCAGATTGGGAAACGCACTGCTGGGAAAAACGCGCCTCGCTCGCTCCCCGTTGCGAGTTAAAATTAACACTTGATTTCCTTGGGTTTGCAGTCTTTCCACCAAGCGACTACCGACAAATCCCGTTGCACCCGTTACAGCTACTTTCATTTTCTCCTCTCTTGCCTACCCGTTACTACTAACTCAAGTTGTTAGTTATCTTATGCATAGCAGCTAATCGCTAATGGCTCATGGCTAATGTCAGTAAAAATCCTATATTAGCAATTAGCAATTAGCAAGCTTGCAACGCCAAAGTTTATAACTAGCAACTTGCGTTACTAGGATTTTCGCCGTACTCCATACCATTCGCTTCAGCGTAGCGCTTCATAAACCGCATGAATCGTTCCCAATGGTCTTCCCTATCAAGTTCAAATTTGCATTCTACCCGCTCTAGTTCATCTCCTTCTGGTCCGCTGAAGATGAATTTTACCGAACTTGGCTCAACGCTTATGACTCCTTCAGTATCAATTAACCGCATTGAGTTAGAAGATCTTTTTGTAAAGCTGTTAAATTTTTCGGTGGCTTTCAATTGCTTGAATGTCATCATGACTGACCGAACTCCCGAAGAGCGATTTCGCCGCAGACTGACATCGCTTAGTTCTTCTGGAATTCCTTCAAAAAATTCTATTTTAGGGATTGGGGAGGTCATGTTATAAAAAAATGAAACTTAAATTCTCATTATAAGGCATTGGGTGCGTTTGATCGCTCGCTTCGGTTCTACGTCCCCGTTTTTAATCAACCGCCAAGACGCCATAGACAAGGGTAGCGTCTTCTCGAAGAGTAGGACGCCAAGAAGAAGAGGAAGAGAGTCAGGAAGAGATGGGTATTGTTGGATTGAGCGAGCGGTAATATTTCCTTGGCTTTTATACATTGTGGTTCAAGGCTTCTACGGTTTCTTGTTGCTGACAGCGTTCCAGGTAAATTTTTGCCACTTTATCCCCTGGGTTAAGGTGTAGGCAATGGGAAAATAGTTGTGCTGCTTCTGATAAATTCCCTGAATTATATAGGACAATGGCTTGTTTAAATACTGCCGCGGTGAAAAGTTTACCTTCTTTGACTTCTGGCGCATCGGCATCAAATACTTCATAGACAATTACTTGTTCGGATTTTCCTTTAACTTTTACTCGATCGATCCGGCGGATGGCATAATCTGCAGGATTATTTAAGGCTAAAAAAGTTTTCTCAGAAATTAACAGCGCCACGCCATAATTTTTAGTTAATCCTTCCAGCCGAGAAGCTAAATTAACGGCATCGCTAATTGCTGTACCATCCATGCGTGAGTGTCCCCCGACTGTACCCAGCATCATCGAACCTGTATTGATGCCAATGCCAATTTTGATGTGAGGACGACCCAGTCTGCCCCTGTTTGTGTTAAATTCGGCTAGTCTTTGCAACATGGCAATTCCCGCTTTGACGGCATCATCTGCGCTACCGCTAAAGAGTGCCATAATCGCATCGCCGATGTATTTATCTATAAACCCATTATTTTCCTGAATCGCCGGTTCCATACGACTGAGATAGGCATTAATAAATTTGAAGTTTTCTGACGGGGTCATCGTTTCCGAGAGAGTTGTGAAGTCGCGAATATCGGAAAATAATACCGACATTTCTTGCTGTACTTGGTCTCCTAATTGAACATCAATAATGCTTTCTTTGTTTAAAAGTTGGAGAAATTGTCGCGGGACAAAGCGCGAGTAGGCTACGTTGAGTTGAATTAGTTCCGTGGTTAATTTTATCCGGTCTGCTTCGGCTTTTTTGCGTTCGGTAATATCTCGAAAAACGATGATGGCATAGTTAACTTTGCCATCTCGATCGTAGATGGGAGTGCCCCAAACTTCTATGGGAATAATCTTATGTTCTTGGTGGATTTCTATATCTTCCACGGCAGAAATTTCGCCCCTCAATGCCCTTACTATTGGCAACTTTTCCACCGGGTATAGTTGATTGGTTCCGGCAATATAGGTTTGGTAAACTTCTGCTATTTGCTCTGCGGTGGCATCGGGTACGACTCCTTTGCCCAAAAGCTGCTGTGCGGCGTGGTTAAAGTAATAAAGTTTACCGCTGGCATCGGCGACGACTACTCCTACGGGTACGGCTTCTAGGAATTGAGCCAGTTTGCGTTCGCTTTCGCGAATTGCTTCAGAGGCTTTATGTTCTAAATCGGTAGCAAGGGCATCTGCGTGTTCGGTTGTCGTTTCCAGCAAAATTTCTAGGTCGGCTTTTTCCTGCTGTAATTCTAGGCTGTTATAACCGGCGATCGCTATCCCAGATCCGGTGAATGCTACCAACGGGGCAATAACCGGAAACCACCAGCTTGCCAGAAAAGCGACATAGCTGCCACCGACTAGCATCACCCCGCCAAGTAACAGGCTAATCAAAAAAACCGTTGCTTTGAGGGCAAGACGATCGGCAAGTGGTTTGGCTGCAAGTACGATCCAACTGGTGCCAGCACCCGCAAACGACCAAACCAAAATCCACAGCCATTCTATCGGTTCGTCCCAAACTCGGATAAAGCGACGCCCTTCAATCGCAGCACTTAAAATTTGGCTGGTGATGTTGGCATGAATGACAACACCGGGAGTTCGCTGAGGGCTGCCTTCCCCTCCGTATGTGTAGGGTGTAAAGAAAAGGTCGTTGAGGCTAGCCCCCGTGGCACCGATTAAAATAATCCGATCGCGTAAACTATTTGGCGGTATCCTGTTCTCTAGAACATCCTTCATCGATAGATGCTCAAAATTTTCTAGCTTTCCCCGATAGTTCAATAAAATTTGGTAACCACCCGTATTGGCACGTACGTAGCCGCCTTCATTTCCCATCAGCGGCATAAATACAGCTTTACCCAACCCCAAGTACTTCTTCTTGGCATCGAGCATTTTCAGCTTAATTCCCTCGGCTTCCAAATACATTAAAGCCAGGGTTGTTCCCAAACCTAATTTTGTTTGACCTTCCCCTGTTCTGACAGAAATCAAACCCCGACGCACCTTGCCATCGGCATCCAATACTAAATCTGCCAATCCTACGCGATCGAGTTGCTTTAAAATCGGCGGTGGGGGAACCGCATTGCCTACTGCTTTCTCAACGCCGATTAAGTTGGGTGTATTCTTGAATAATTCAACTAATGCTTGATGACCCGGTTCTACGGGTAAATCTCGATACAAATCCAAGCCAATCGCTTTGGGGTTGTGCTTTCGCAGATTTTCGATTAATTTAGCTAGAACGGCATCGGGAACTGGCCATTGTCCAACGTGGGTGATGTCTGACTCGTCAATGGTGACAATCGTAATGCGGGGATCGACGGGTTCCCGGGGACGCCAGCGAAAAAATTGATCTAGGGTCGCCCACTCCATGAGTTGGAATAATCCCAGGGAACTGGCAGTCATGACTAATCCTGCTACGCTGGGGGCAATTGTCAATATCCCCCGGTACTCCCAAATGCTTTGTCTGAGTTTTGACCACATCGATCTTGTATACCCAGCGATATGATGAGAATCTGGGTAGTCTGCCCCATTTTATTCGCTCCGAACTTAGGCAAAGAAACCGGGTTTGTCGGAAAAATCCTTGGGAAACGGAACGAGCGAACCCAGCAACAAACCCGGTTTCTTGTCCCTATCACCGAAAACCCGGTTTCTGCCAGAAACCGGGTTGCAAGGGCGGAGTTGGTAAATCAAGTTAGTTCCTAGCTCCTATGCAATTTTTTAGAGTAACGGCTCTTTGGCGATCGCATCCAAACCCACCGATTTCAGCAGGTCTTGCCAATTAGCGACTAACGTCGTATCATTTGGCTGCTCGCGTCTTGCTTGGGCTAGGGTTGCCACGGTATCGAACCAAATGCCGTTTTTTCCATACAACTCTGCCCGTTCCAGCGGTTTCCCCTGGGCTATTTCGCTCTTGAGTTCTGGGTTTAGTTCAACTCGCCTCACTTCCCCGCGTACTCCCGGACTATCGGGTCTTAGTCCTTGCTCGCCCACCATAATAAACGCCCACTGATAAGTCTTGCCAACTTCTAGCGCGGGGGCGTTATCTGGCAGTTTGACGCTGACAATCCCCGTTTGACCGTTGATCGGGATTTTGGCCTGATAAACAGCATTGTCCCTGTCATCTCTCAGGCTAAAAAATAGCTCTTTTGCCGCGCTGTCGGCAACGTATACAAAGAACGTCGGACGTTCCGTTGTGGTTAAACCGTCTTTCGTTGCTGGCATCAACGGTACGATACATCCGCCGCTATTTGTCACCCCTTGCAAGCATCCACCGTTCCGGGATGCTCCCCCTGCGGTGTCGTCGGGTTTTCCATCTCCGGGGGGTTCGAAGGTGACGCGAGCCAGCGTACTAATCCGTTGGGTTTGGGCGCTGTTCTGCGACGCAGTTTGAGCTTGTACTTTTGTTAACAAGCTTGGTGCGACAACGAGTTCTAAAAATAGGGCGGTGGACAGCAGCCCCAGAAATTGAATAGATTTTTGCTTAGCCATGAGCTTGTAACCTCTGAACTTGTGCTTTCTTTGTCTTACGAACTTACACCCTTTTGATTCTCGACCCGACTTACTTGCTTTGATGGTGGTATGGGATGGGATGTAAAAAAATTATAATCTTCATTATATCTTCATATAAGTCGTTGCTCCTTCATCATATCTTCATCTTATCGAGCCCCCCTTCTCCGTTACAATTCCTAAATCTATATTAATACGGATCCGTCAAAAATTCATGAATTATTTGTGACTTTTTACGATTTAATTTTTGCTTGGATAATATGGCGTCTCTGATCGATTCAGTCCTTACAGTCAACACTTCACGCCAAGAGCCTCTGTCTAGCTCGCTGCTGGTAACGCTGATTTTTCACGGCATCTTTCCTGATACGAACGTGAGAAAAGTAGGAAAAGTCGGAAAAGTCGGTTAGGGCAGGAAATTGATTTCCCTTATCTTCCGCTTCTGGCTCGCCTTCATGGCATTTGAACAGACGCCTTCACAGCCAATTTCCCACTAAAACAAAGGGTGCCCAGTAAAAGGGATGCTGGTACTTAGTTTGCTTGAGCAGGTTGAGCTGTGCGGTGCGAAGCGCTTCGGCTTTGCGGACTCCTTTGGATAGTTCCTGGTAAAATTCCGACATCAGTTGGGCGGTGGATTCGTCTTTCACCGACCACAGAGTTGCCAGGGTACTGCGGGCACCAGAGCGCACCGCCACGCCTGCCAATCCCAATGCAGCTCGCTTGTCGCCAGCGGCGGTTTGACAGGCACTGAGAACGAGCAATTCAATCGGATTGGCATTGCCTTGTTCTCTAAACCGCAATAAATCTTCAAATTCTTTGACTTTAATTTTTTCATCCCAAGTGAGAATAAAGGTTTGTTCTGGATTGGAACTAAACTGACCGTGAGTGGCTAGGTGAATTATAGGAAAAGAAGTCGCTTGGATTTGTTTTTGCAAATTTTTTTCCGTAAATTCCCGATCTAGGAAGGTTCTAGCCGGCAACTCAGCAGCAATTTGTTCGACTTCCAGTTTGACTCCTGGCAGTGCTGCAAAGCCTTGACGGGCTTCGGTGAGTCCGGCTGTTAAGACTTTGAGCTGTGCTTGAGCCAGCGCGCGCGCCTCCAACAACTGCAAACCCGGTGTCACTGCGATATTATATTTTTCTATCAGATAATACTGACCGTTGTGTAGCGCCGCCATCGGTAAATTACGTAGAGAACCATCTAAAATGAATACTAGTGTTTTTACCTGACTCCCAGCTAGTTCGGCTTCAATTGGTCGGATCAGCCAGTCATAAATTTTCTGGGAAACGCGCAAGCGATCGCGAGAAGAGAAAAATGGGTTGAGGGATTCTAGCAACTCATCGATGGCCTTTTCTATTTCGCTTTGGGGTAGTTCGCTCGTGTAGCGGCGCAAAGATTCTCCTGGTAGGGAGACGATAACTTCTAAGCGGTCTTTTAAAATAATCGGATAGAAGACGGCTGCGGTGGGATCGATTTGGTCAATTTGCTGCGGTTTGGCTCTCAAACAAGCTTCCCGGAAAAAATTCTCCAATTCGGCTAGTTGCAGCGCTTCCAGGAGTTGACGAGCTTGCTGGATGTTTTCTTGGGAGGGATTAAACTGCAATAGCAATCCGACTAACTCGCGGTAAACGGGTTCTACGCTATCGCGAAACGAGAATTGTACGTCGGAATTAACAGCTACTAAGTCGCTGCGGAGGGATTGGAAGGTTTTAACGGCTTCGGTGTAGGATGCGATCGCACGCTGCAAATCTCCCCGCTGTTTAAAAATCTGCCCTAGTTGCGCCTGAGTGCGCGCCACAATATCATCGGCTCTAATTTTTTGGGCAATTAGTAACGCTTGCTGCGTTAAGTTTTCCGCCTCTACCCACTGCTGGGAAAGTTCGTACAACTTTCCTAGCTCAATCAGTGCATAAGATTCGGCTTTGGGATCGTTAAGCGAGATCGCCTGTTGCACTGCAACGGCTAAAATTTTGGCAATTTCTTGGGAATTGGGAGTTGGTAATTGATTGTTTTTCTCTAGTTCGATCAGGCTTTGGGCATAGTTTACTTGAGCGTAAATCGCATCTCTACTGGGAGATAGTTTGGCTAATTCCGCTTGTATAGTGGGTAACAAGGCTCTCGCTGTTGCTTGCTGTTTAGTTTGTACTAGGAGGCTTAATTGGTTGAGTAAGGCTTCCAGTTTAGCCAGCGAGTTAGTTGCATTTTCTGCGGCTTTCTGGTATAATTCCAAGGCTAATTTAGGAGCGGGTGAGATTCTAGCGGTATTGCCCAAGGCGAAATAGGCGGCACTAATATCGGCGGGAGAGTTGAGCTTAGATGCAATCGCCAAACTTTGCTGGAGAATTTTTTGACTTCGCTCCAAGTCTCCGGTAACTTGCAAAGCGATACCCAAACTCCGCAATCCGGTAGCTTTTAGCAGGGAATCGGGTGAGGCGAGCAGCTTTTGATTGACTTGTTCTAAAATAGCCTGAGCGCGTCGGTACAGTCCCAAAATTTGCAGCGCTTGAGCTTGGTTAATTTGACTGCCGAGTATGCCAGTTTCATCTTGTGCTTGAGTATAAGCTTTTTCGGCTAATTGCCAAGTATTGAGAGCAGCTTCAGTTTGTCCGAGTGCGAGTTGGAGACTCGCTTGGGTATTGAGTGCTTGCGCCAAAATTAGCGTTGGGATTCCAGTTCTATCCCCCGATTGGATCAAGTTCAAACTTTTGGCAATTGTTTCACTTGCTTGTTCCCACTGTCCCAACTCTTGATAGACGTTAGATAGGTAAGTGAGGGTAACAGCGAGATGGAAGACTTCGCCTTGTGCTGCCAATTCTTTAACAGCTTGTTGCCAAACAGCAGCCGCCTCAGAAAACCGTCCCGCCTCGTAAAGCGTTCTGCCTTGTTCTAAAACAATTAAAGCATTATTCTGGATTTTGCTCGTTCCCAGGTTCCTACCTGGGAAAGCATATTTTGGATTAAAAGAGTGAGTAGTAAGCGATTGGTTATATTTTTGACTATGACCCAATTTAAAATCAAAGCTGGCTGCGGGAAATACAGTTATAACAAAAAACAGGGTCAGCAAAGCTAACCAAACGCTGGAATGAAGGGATTTTAAAGGCGAAATAATTTTTGTTATCACCTAGACCTCCGTGGGAGTGTGGAAGCCCTGTGTCAAAAGACCAGGGAGGAAACACGACTGGGGGGATATGTTAAAAGCCATAGGAGTAGCCATCCTTTTGATGAATTGGTGTACAAAATCTGTGACTAACGCCAGCAACGCGACCTCTGGACGTGGCAATATCAAAGCTTCCAGTTTTACGACAGAGTAAACGTCCAACATACTCGCCTACTTTTTTTCACGGAAAGTACAACAGCTTTGACAATATCGCCAGTTCTGAAACCAAAATGAACCTGCTGGCGTTGGCGGTGACGAGTAGGAAAGCCGTAGCGGTCAGTACCGCACATTTTGCCAGTTCCCCACCCAGTACACTTAATTCGCAATCGTTGCCGAGTTAGTAACTTTATGCTGTCAATGTTGGAGAGCTTGGGTAGTTCAAATCTTGTTCGGTTGTACTTAGTTTGTCCTCCCGTCCCTGTCCTTGTGGGCAAGATGCCTTCCAATGTATGGAACAATGCCCACCGAGTAGAGTTAACAGCAGTCGCATCCTTCAATGAGGCTGTTGCTTGACGTTTAATCTTCTCCAACCTAGCGCTGTCGGTTTTCCAGAACTCGTCAACCAACTTAGTTGCTTTTTTTAAGTTGCACTTTTCACAACTGAGGGTAAGGTTAGAAACTCGGTTGCTGCCACCGGCACGTGGGTAAATGTCTTCGATTTGCAACGGGATATCTGGTTTATCGCAGTAAGCGCATTTGCGACCCCACTTCTCTAAGAGGTACTGCCGTACCTCATACCCAGCAAGTTCACCTTGTTGATACTTAACACCATCAATTTCTGGATTTTGAAGTTTTTGAGTGTCGAACTTCACCAACTCCATAGATATTTGAGTAATGGGTGCATACTGACAAAGCCGTTTTACCCAAGTCTCAACAGTGAGAACAGGATGCATCAACGATGGAGGTAGCCATCCTTCTTGGCGTTTGCGATTATCAAAGCGTGGTTGACGATACAGAGTGTTACGGTTACGACGACTACGACGTAATGACCGCCTAGATTCCAAAGAGTCTTTTATTTGCCATCCTCGATGCTCTAACTCGGCCGCCCAGATAACTTTGTTATCATCACCGATTGCGATTCCAGTAAATCTGCTACCAGGGTCTAGTTTGATGGTTAACGGCTTTGGTGCTGGGGTCAAAACTGCGTGTTTCGCAATGATTGTAAAACGATACATTCTGAAAACAGCGGCTTTTTGTTTTGTCAACAATTCCCTCAATCGTGCTGGAGGGACTGGGTTGAGAGGTTGAAAGTTTTGCTCAACAACGAATACGTAATTTTGCATTGCTGCATCCTTTTTACAGGTAAAGTTTGCGCGCGCTTTTGTTTAGGGTCGGTACTATTCAAACGACACTGGTTTAACCCATAAGGCTGTTTAATCGTGAGGTTCTAGAGTTCAGGACTAGCAAGCATCCGTCGATTGGGTCTTTAACTCTTGCCCTAAACGGATAGTCTGGTCAGCTAGGGGTATAAGCGTTGCTGACTTGCTCAATTACCGCTATTCGAGCTGTACCAAGAAGGGGAAGAGGTTTTTATGAGAACCAAATTGAGAACTTAGGCAAACACCAAAGTTTCTCTGAAAAATCGTTGAGCCAGAAAAAACTACAGATATAGTAAGAAACAAAGGTGATGGCAAGGTCTGGCGTAAGTCCTGATAAATTTACTTTCTTCCCTTTCCCTCTCGCTTGACGAGGCTTTATCTATCGGTACAATTAACTGTTCTATACCAGGAATCTTGAGGTGCATTCGCTACAAGTTCTACTTGACCATTTCGATTAATTACCCATCCCGTTGCCTCAATAATTGGTTGGTTATGAGTTGTCGTTTGTCGCGTCTGGGTTGTACTGGAACGACCGACAGAGGACACCGGACGAATATCCCGCCAAACAGCGCGACCTCTGAGAGTTTGAGAGGGGTCTGAAGGTAACCCGCCGCGTCCAGTAACGACAAAACGATTACCCCGATCGGCGGCACATCCAGCGACAATTTGATTGCTGGGGTCGGCGAAATTTTCCGGCAGTTGGACTATGGTAGCAGCGGGATCGAGATTGGGGGTGTTGATTTGTACCGTACCGCTTAAAGCAGGAGTCCCTCCAGTAGCGGTAATGTCGCTTTGTGGGGTGATTCGTTGCTGGACTTGAGCGCCGAAAATACCTTGGGCAGTAATATTCACATTTCCCCCAAGACTAGCTACAGAATTAGCGGTGATGTCGCTATTTTCTAAAGCAGCTAGGGTATCTGTATTGATAGTAATATTGCCGCCGTTTCCCTTTCCGCCTAAATCGCCAGCAGTAGCGGAGATAAAGCTGTGGCGGCGCATGACAAGCGAGCGCGATCGCACGGTAAAATTCCCTCCTACACCCGTTTCTGATGTTCCCTCCAAACCCCCTTCATTGTCCATCAAAATGGCATTAGCCACGACTTCTAAATTTCCTGCATCCCCCGTTCCCTGGGCGCGAATGCTCACTCTTCCTTTATCTCGCAGAATTAACCGATCGGTATATATCCTCAAGTTTCCCCCATTACCCGTAGATCCCAGTTCCGTCAGCGAAGTGATAGCGCTAAAACGCCGACCATTGGGGGTAGTTCCCACCAATTCCACCGACTCGCTGGCGTTGATGGTAATATCCCCGCCGTCTCCTCCACCAAACGAACTCGCTGCTAAAGCAGCACCGCTACCCAAAATTAACCGCCTGGTATTTACGTTCAACTTTCCCGCATCTCCAGTGCCAAATCCGCTAGTAAAAACAGCACCAAAAGCACTAGCAACGGGGGAAATAGCTGCTAGAGAAATCGGGTTGCCGCTGTATACTTCCACCGAATCAGCAGCGTTAATAGTAATATCTCCACCGCGTCCATTGCCAAAACTGCTTGTTGTCAGAATTCCGTTATCTCGCGCTATAACTCTGCTCGTATTAACTGTCAAATTTCCAGAATTTCTGGCGTTTCCCCCTGCCGTACCCGCAGCAATAAAAGCGGCGATCATTTCCAGAGAATTGGTAGCATTGATTGTGACATCTCCCCCCTTGATATTTGCATTTTCCCCGGCATCACCAAAGGTGCTAGCGGCAACATAAGCGCCATTTTGCAGCCGAAAAGTCGGAGTATTAACTGTAATAGCTCCTGCAAAACCAGGTCCAAAATTGAGGGTAAAAAATCCGTTTCTTAGGTCGGTGGGAGTGACGGTTCCAGTCACAAATCGCAAGACTGTTTCCTCATATCCGCCAGTGCCGATAATTTCTACCGACTCGGATGCATTAACTGTAATATTTTCTCCAACGAGGCCACCCAAGGTAAAAGATGACAGGCGCGCACCTTCGCTTAAACGCAAAGATCGCGCTTCGACGTGAATCGCACCGCCACCCGTCCCGCTGGTATCAACCCTTGCCCCACCTAACAGTTGAATATTGCCAAATTCGGTCGTTACTTGTCGATTTTCAATTCTCAGTTTGCCATTATTATTAACTGACAACTCACCATTAACAACCGACCAAAGTTCAATCCGTCCCCCTGGGGTTGTTGGCACAATATTTCCATCAACAATGGCTAGGGGAATTCCGCCAGCGGTTAAACCCGAATACAGCGGATCGTTGCTGCCAGAAATCGTTATATTCCCTCCCAACAGTGCTAAAGTTTTTCCAGTTTCTACGGCAATATTAGACCCTTGCACTTGAATTTCCCTGGCTGGATTTGAGCCAAATTGCAAGCCAATGGGTACATTAATTGTTAGCAGAGGTGGGGCGGTGGGATTGGTCGCCGAAAAAGTACTACCATCGGCAAATCTAATGCTGTTGGCGGTACTGCCGATAAACGAACCACCGATATTTAACCTGGCATTGGGACCAAAAATAATGCCGTTGGGATTAAGCAGAAATAAATTAGCGCTTCCGTTAGCGCGAATTAATCCATCAATATTAGAAATGTTTCCCCCCGTGACGCGGCTAAAGATATTTTCTATCCCTGAACCATTGTTAAAAAATGCCTCACTGCCTGTAGGGACAGAAAACTCCCCAAAACTGTGAAACAAACTGTTGCCAGTTTGAGTACCGCCTTCAATTTGAAAATTATTCCCGTTGGGGATAACAACCGTATTGTTTGGCAGCGTCCGATCGGGGACGATTTGTGCAAACGCAGAGCTAGTGGCACTTAGCCACAAGAGAAAAATTGTACCCAGTTTCCCAGCTCGACCAGAAAGTTTCATCTTGTACCGTTTTCCTTATGTTGGCGCTACCTACTTTTTTATCCGCTCTGTAAACGCACCGGACAGAAAAATTCTTATATATATCATATTTATTTGTAATTGTCAAATGAGGAGGGGAGCGCTCGATTTGGCTCAGCCCCGACGAAAAGCGCTTCGTGGGTAGGCTTGCAGGAGAATCGGCCTCAGATAGATCGGGAATATTACCTATATTAAATATTAATAATATTTACTTACAAAGAAGTAACTAACAAATCCATTAAATTAATAAAGGTAAATAAAATCTCAATAAACAAGAGAGAATGCCATGCACTTGAGTGAAGTCACCCATCCCAACCAGTTGCACGGGCTGTCGATACATCAACTTAAGCAAATTGCCCGTCAGATGAGGGAGAAGCATTTACAAACCGTAGCAACCAGCGGCGGTCACCTCGGCCCTGGGTTGGGTGTGGTGGAACTAACACTAGCACTTTACCAGACTCTAGACCTAGACCGGGATAAAGTCATCTGGGACGTGGGACACCAAGCGTATCCCCATAAAATGATTACCGGGCGTTACCATCGCTTCCACACCCTGCGGCAAAAAGACGGTATCGCCGGGTATCTCAAACGCTGCGAAAGCAAATTCGACCACTTTGGTGCCGGACATGCTTCCACCAGTATTTCTGCTGGTTTGGGCATGGCCTTGGCGCGGGACGCCAAAGGCGATAACTTTAAAGTCGTCGCCGTGATTGGTGACGGTGCTTTAACCGGCGGTATGGCGCTAGAAGCGATTAACCATGCGGGACACTTGCCCAAAACCAACCTGCTAGTGGTGTTAAACGACAACGAAATGTCAATTTCGCCCAACGTTGGCGCAATTCCCCGCTATTTAAACAAAATACGCCTCAGCGACCCGGTGCAGTTTATCACCGATAATTTAGAAGAGCAGTTCAAGCACCTGCCCTTCGTCGGCGAATCTTTATCCCCAGAATTGGCGCGGGTAAAAGAAGGGATGAAGCGCCTAGCAGTACCAAAAGTCGGGGCGGTATTTGAAGAACTCGGCTTTACTTACATCGGTCCAGTAGACGGGCATAATTTAGAAGAATTAATTGCCACATTCCAACAAGCGCATAAAATTACCGGACCAGTTTTGCTACATGTGGCAACAACCAAAGGAAAAGGCTACGAAATTGCCGAAAAAGACCAAGTTGGGTACCACGCCCAATCGCCGTTTAATTTAGCAACTGGAAAAGCGATTCCTTCTAGCAAACCTAAACCTCCCGCCTACGCCAAAGTCTTTGCCCACACTTTAGTTAAACTTGCCGAAAATAACCCCAAAATTATCGGCATTACCGCCGCAATGGCAACGGGAACTGGTTTAGATAAACTGCAAGCCAAACTACCCAAACAATATATCGATGTAGGCATTGCCGAACAACATGCCGTTACCCTCGCCGCTGGTTTAGCCTGCGAAGGAATGCGCCCGGTTGTAGCAATTTATTCTACATTCCTGCAACGCGCCTACGACCAAATTATTCACGATATCTGCATTCAAAATTTACCCGTTTTCTTCTGTCTGGACAGGGCGGGAATTGTGGGCGCAGATGGCCCAACGCACCAAGGAATGTACGATATTGCCTATCTACGTTGCATTCCCAATATGGTGTTAATGGCACCCAAAGATGAAGCCGAATTGCAACAAATGCTCGTGACTGGGGTTAATTATACTGCTGGCCCGATTGCGATGCGGTATCCGCGCGGCAACGGTTACGGCGTTCCCTTGATGGAAGAAGGATGGGAAGGATTACCGATTGGGAAAGCCGAAATTCTGCGTCAAGGCGATGATGTACTGTTGTTGGGTTACGGGACAATGGTATATCCGGCAATGCAAGTGGCGGAAATTCTCAGCGAACATGGAATTGAAGCAACGGTAGTTAATGCCCGATTTGCTAAACCTTTGGATACTGAATTAATTGCGCCGTTAGCGAAACAAATTGGACGAGTTGTCACCTTAGAAGAAGGTTGCGTCATCGGCGGTTTTGGTTCAGCTGTTGCTGAATCTTTGTTAGATAACGATGTAGTCGTACCCGTGAAGCGGATTGGCATTCCCGATATTTTAGTCGATCATGCCGAACCAGACGAATCGAAGGCAGATTTGCGCTTAATGCCCGCTCAAATTGCCGACCAAATTCGCACTGCTTTCTTTAAACAACAGCCAGCGGTTGTTAGTTAGCTTCTCTTGTTTTTCTCGTTTCCAGGTTCTACCTGGAAATGCCTTACGGCGGCTCTGCCGCCTTAGAATAGAGGCAGAGCCTCTAGTGGGGCATTCCAAGGTAGAACCTTGGAACGAGGAACGAGGATAACGAGAATAGGAATAATAAAAAACCACAGTAACGATAATAAACGAGCAAAAGGACACTTATGCTTATTAAGCGAGAAACCAAAAATAATGTTACTTATTTGTCCCTGGTTGAGGAAAGCTATAACTCTCAAAAGAAGCGTGGTCAAATCACAAAAATAAAAGACTTGGGAGTAGAAGAACCCATAACTCCGCTCAATAGCATGACTGAAGAATTCGCTATTGTTTGGGCGGAGGGCAGAACGTTGGGTAACGCGGTACCGTTTAGCGAGAGAGTTAAAGGAAAATTTCCAGAAGAAGATAGTGGCTGTGGCGTAATACTCCCCTGCGACATCGTTCCATGCGGCAAGTTTCGCAATGGCAAGGAGCGCTGGTGGTGTCGCACTCACCAAGTACACTGGGGGACAAAAGCCGACTTGCAACAGGCCGTACAAAATGAAGGGGATATTAGATGCTCGAATGCAAGCCAGCCGATGAATTATACCAAAAATCCCCTAGTGATTAACCCTGATGATTATGCTGGAGGAATTGGTATTTGGGCGGCGTTGCCAACTGCAATCAATACTACAGATGAGCCGGATTTACAAGATGTCGCCATTCACGTACACGCTAGACTACAGCCGCAGGGTAAAAAGAGCATCTATACCAGCTACCCTGCTGTAGTAATAACTTCATCAGAAGACACACCGCTGTTTAAAAACATTTCAATTAAAAGAGTTATCGTTGCTCCTCCCTCTGCATTAGCCTACCTAGAAGCCTTGATTAATAAGCTACCTTTGGGAACACTGAAGTGTCACACTTGCCAACATCCTCACCTTGACCTGGGAGATTTTGCTAAAAACCCACACAAGAAGCACTTTTGTGGTAATTGCGGTGTTGATTCTAACTGGTCTAAGGAACCAATTATCAGTAGCCCTCTCAAAGAAATAGCGGACAATATCACCAAGAACTCAGATTTTGTTGCGAGCGATCGCACCCTTGACCTGAGAAACTACCAGGACTGTAAAATAAAGGTGTGGTCATCAACCCCAGCTATTATCTGGACTAGCTATCAGCCCCAAGAAACAGGTATTCACGTTCACATCTATCAAGGGGGAAATAAAATTGTTGATGATACTTTCGGACAGGTCACATGGTTTGATGGCTCCTCCCTTGAGCGAGATCAGCTGCTTACTATAATGCTAGATAAAGTCAAAAAGACCGATCGCAAGTGATTTATCAAGACAGCGATCCTGGGAGCCTGGAAATGCCTTGCGGCGGCTCTGCCGCCTTAGAATAGAGGCAGAGCCTCTAGTAGGGCGTTCCAAGGTAGAACCTTGGAACGATATGGAACGATATGGATAAATCTATGTCTAAAAGAAAGATTTTACAAGAAGACCAGTCCTATACCTTTCGCTCCTACTTCGAGTTACCCTACGAAGCTGATGATATTCTAGCCGAGTTGAATTACTCGCTGATTAAATCGCGCTTATCTCTACCTAAAACAACTCAGCAACTAAATCGACTGCCTCAACTAAAGCAAACCATAGAGGAAATCTTACCCTTTATTAGTTTGAGTAATGAAACAGCTAGAAGAGAAACTTTAGTATCTCCAGTGATACTGGAGGTGGTTCGTTATTGCCAATGTCAGCTGCGGATTGAATATCCCCTTGTTGTGAATAACTGGTTGAAAGGCAATTTGGATTATCTGTTGCGGTCAAAAACCAATTTCCTAGTTATTGAAGCTAAAAATGATGACCTAACCAGAGGATTCATTCCGCTAGCAATGGAGTTAATTGCGCTTTCGCAAAGTGAAGAACAAGATATATTATATGGAGCCGTAACGATTGGTAATGTTTGGCAATTTGGCAAAATAGATCGCACTCAACAACAGATTGTCCAAGATCTAAACTTATTTAAAGTTCCTGATGATTTAGAGAGTTTAGTCAGCATTTTGGTGGGTATTTTAGAGGCAGTTGAAGCGTAAAAATAATAAAATGTTTAAGAGATGTTTTTATGTTTAACGCTCAGGGAAGAAGAACTTAAAGAAAAAGCACTATATTTTATAACCCCTGAAAGTATCGAGCGGATTTTTAGTTGCGTAGCAAAGTCCAGAATCTTCATTCAAATGTTATATTTTGGGAAAGTTGCCCTAGAGCAAAATTATGAAATCTAGCTTCGCATCTGGTATCATCTTGGTGAATGTTGTCAAAAATATAAGAAACTAATATACTGACGACTACAAAGAGCAACAGATATGCAACCCACCAACAACGTTTACCCTGTAGTTTGGGAAGAAGACCGCGTTTTCCTCATCGACCAAACTCGCTTGCCCAACGAGTACGCGATGGTAGAAATTAAATGTTATGAAGATATGGCGCAGGCGATCAAAAATATGATAGTGCGAGGCGCGCCAGCAATAGGAGTCGCCGCAGCTTACGGGATGTACTTGGGGGCGCGGGAGATTGAAACAGACGATCGCGAAGAGTTTATCGCCGAATTGGAAAAAGTAGGCGAAGTGTTGGGGGCGACGCGCCCGACGGCGGTAAATTTATTTTGGGCGATCGCGCAAATGCTCAAAACCGCCCGCCAAACTCTAGGATCGGTAAGCTACATCAAAAGCGTTTTACTCACCAAAGCGCAAAAAATCAACGCCGACGATATCCAAATTTGTAGGATGATAGGCGATCGCGGTCTAGAAGTTCTACCCAAAGACCCGCATCAGCTAACAATCTTAACCCACTGCAACGCCGGAGCCTTAGCCACAGGCGGATACGGCACTGCTTTAGGGGTAGTGCGATCTGCATGGCGCGAAGGTCGTCTAGCCAAAGTATACGCCGACGAAACCCGCCCTCGCTTGCAAGGCGCTAAACTCACCGCCTGGGAATGCGTACAAGAACGCATCCCCGTTACAGTTATTTCTGATAACATGGCGGCGCATTGCATGAAACAAGGTTTAATTCACGCCGTAGTCGTAGGCGCAGATAGAATTGCCGCTAACGGCGATACCGCCAATAAAATTGGCACGTACAGTTTGGCAATTGTCGCCAACGCCCATAAAATTCCTTTCTTCGTCGCTGCACCCCTTTCTACAATTGATTTTGACTTACCCGACGGCAGCGAAATTCCCATCGAAGAACGAGATCCATCGGAAATTTATCAGGTAGGCGAGGTAAACTTAACTCCATTTGGGGCAGAATTTTATAACCCCGCGTTTGATGTCACCCCAGCCGACTTAATTACAGCTATCATTACCGAACATGGGGCGGTTACACCAAGTCAGCTGATACAGTTTCAAACCAGACAAGCTGGATAAGAAGAAAAAGCGAGAGGGAGGAGAAAAAGTGTTGTTTGATAGAGACAATAAACGCCGCTTCAAACCTCTGCTTTTTGCTGCAATTTTTATTGCAGGTATTGTTTTGACCCTTGTTGGGTCTAGTTTATTTCAACCTGCGGTTAGCATACCTGCAATCCTCTCTCAAAAACCAGCAACCCAGAACAGAAATTCAACCGCACCAGAAAACCTCGGTCAACAACTGTTTCAACAAGTAGTCGAATGCGTCAAAGGTAAAATTACCAATCCTAACCAACTGAGTGAGACGGCTTTGCAAGCAGCTTCCACCCAGTGTATGTTTGACTTGGTGCTGCTCAATCCTGATGGTACCGTCCGAGATGATGCCAGCGATCGCCTCACCGCCTTTGTCCAATTCAGCGGCGTTAGTTTCCCTCAACCCGTCGCTAAAGGTCAAGCAAACATTCCACTAAAATTGCTACCAGATAGCCAACTTTTTACCCTTCCCGTCCAAATTGGCAGACAAACCAAAACCTTTTTATTAGATACAGGAGCTTCTGGTTCAATTATCGATAGTCAAATCGCCAAACAATTAGAACTAGAAAGCACCCCCGTTCCCACCGAACTGTTCAAATATACCGTAGTTGGAAATAACTGCTCCAACGTACAAGTAAACTTACATCCCTTACCCGTTCTAACAGTAGCAGGTGCGGAGGTTGAAGGAATTCTTGGCATGGGACTGCCCCAAACATCTATTCCAGGCAATTTATCTGGAGTTTTAGGACTTGATTTTTTAAGCAATTACGATCTAATAATAAATCCTAAAAAGCAGGAACTCAAACTTTTACCCGCTTCGCCTCCAGTACAAAATGCAATTCCTTTAGTAGGTAAATTAGGCAGTATCATCGCTCAAGTTAGGGTGAACGGAAGGGGGACATTTTCATTCCTTTTAGATACGGGCGCTTCTACAGTTGTAGTCTCAAAAAGATTAGTTCAACAATTGGGAATAGACGCAACTAAAGCAGAAGAAATCGACATTATGGGATTTTGCGGCAACGAAAAAGGAAAGAAAATAAAATTAGAAAAAGTCAGCTTACAACAATACGAATCCAGTCAACTAGATACCGTAATTCTGGAAAACAATAATCTTTTTAACTTACTAGGAATCGACGGCATTATCGGTCAAAACTTCCTGAATAAGTATCAACAACATTGGCGATTTGGTAAACGAAATCCCCTGGGATATGCCGAAACAGGTAGTTTAGTATTAACGCGGCAATAGAGAAACCCGGTTTTTTGGAAAAACCGGGTTTCTCGTTAAGGCGCAACAGTAGACTTCTGGCAAAAGTCCTAGAGCTTGGATTAAAAACCGCAGATAAATGCAGATAAAGACGCGAAGCGGCTTCCCGAAGGATACGCAGATAAAATTTATTAAGCAGTAAAGCAACGATTGCGAAGGTTGTTAACTTTTTAAATAGGCTGATTGATTTCGTGCTTAAATCCTGAATTTACCTTTTTCTGTGAGTAGCCGAAGCAAAGCTCACCTTCGTGATAACACTCTATACACCAGCTTTGTTCGAGACATATTATCCATGTGTCCCAGCCTTCTTCGAATACCCACTCCGCATACTGTGCCACAAGTGACAGACTGAGTTCGAGGCTCAGCGAATTCGCATCAGCCCAGGTTACTCTCACAATTGGATCTCCTAACTGGTGGTCAAGGAGCAGCTGCTTAAACGTTGCGAGCAAATCGGAATATTGATTAATATTCCAATATCTTTGATCGCAATTTGGAACCTGAGTCCAATCTATTCGTCCCCACCAAGCGACAGCAAAACTTTCTCCTATCCAAGCGGAAATGGGATCGGCAACCGAGTCTTCTGCCCAAATAATCTTGTACTGAGCCAACTTTTCATCAAGTTGATTGAGCAAATCTTTTCGGGACTCGCGTTGTTGTTGACGATAAAGCTTTTTCTTTAACTCTTCTCTACGAGCGAGAAGCGCTTTTCTTCGCTCCGGATCGATATGTTTCATTGACTTAAACTGAGTTCGATGTAGCTAATTCTGCGATCGTTGCGGACATAATATTAAACGGGATACAAAACATTACCCGTAGTCGGGTCAAAAACAAACAACCGATCCAGATCGAATTGGATAGAAATGCGATCGCTAACCTTCCCCCTCCAACTTCCCCCCACCTGAACATTCATCTGAACATCCACCCCATCTAACCCAACCCGAAGCAAAACCTCCCTTCCCAAAGGTTCCAAAACCTTAACAGAAGCTTCTAACTCTCCCTCCTCTTCTCTGCGTTCTCTGCGTCTCTGCGGTTCAATCACTCTTATATCTTCCGGACGAATACCCAAATCAAAACCTTTTGCTAATTGCTAATTGCTAATTGCTAATTGGTAATTGGCGATTACCCATTACCCATTACCTGATTTTCTAATTCTGAAACCACTTGCTCTAACTCGTCAACAATCGGCATTGAACTTGCCCCGCGAAACGCCTCGACTAGGGCGCGATAATACCACAGCGTGCCGTCTTTTCCACCTTTGAAGCGTTCCCAAACCGATTCGCCCAATATTTTATAGTCTCTTAAAATTGAGCGCGCATTATGCAATTTATCCGCTGCGGAAACTAACAGCACCGAGGGGGAAGCAGTGGGGATGTGGGCAATGTATGCTTCTTTGCGTTGTCGCCAGGGAGGTTTGGGCGTAGTATCGGCGTCGGTGCAACCATCTACAATTGCGGTGACGGTATCGCCGAAGCGACGGCGAATTTCTGATCGCGTGGGGTCTCCGCCTTGATCTTCTACTGCGTCATGCAGGAGGGCAGCGATTGCTTCTTCTTCATTTGCCCCATATTCCAAGGCAATGCTGGCAACCCCTAACAAATGTGCAACGTAGGGAACCCCGCTACCCTTGCGGACTTGGTTTGCGTGTAGCTTAGTTGCATAGGTGAGAGCTTCTGTAAACCGTTCTGAAAGAATCATTTTTTATATTTGGTAATTGTAGTGTTTTTTAGTTTTGCCTTCGCTCAAATAGTATAATATAAAAATCCCTAATCCCTCATATGTAGATTCAAAAAGATGTCTCGCGATAGTGAATTTCCCTTTGTCCAAATCCAAGATGTTAATCCTTCCCTCAATTCTGATATTACTCTCTATATGTTGGAGAATTTTGGTGCTACTATTAAATTAGCTAGCAAATATCCACCCCAAAACTTGAGAGTACAAATCTGGACAAATGCTTTAACCAAGCTAAACAGCGAAGGAAATTGGCATACCATAGACTTTGACTACCAATCCAGAGAAGCAGAAGATACGTTCATCTTTCAAGGTGGTTTCATGCCTACGAGTGAAGGTTTTTATCAATTTACTTATAGAATCGGGCTTGAGGATGACGATCGTTGGCAATGGGTAGGAGAGTTTAAACAGAATGGATATCTTAAAGTTGAACCTCCATCTCCCTTGATGAAATGGACGCAAGGCGCAAGTTACGTTGAGTTTTTCCCACATGTTTATGTGGGAAATTTTATAGCTGCTTCCCAAGCTGAGCAACTTGGAATAGATGCTGTCCTCAACCTGGCTACGGAATTTAATTTAACTTTTCCATCTGATTCTAACATCGTATCTAAAAAACTGGGAGTTTTAGATGGATCGCAACATCCTATCGGTGATGAAGTATTATTAGAAGCTGTTAACTGGATAGATGAACAAGTTAAGAATGGAAAAAAGAAGGTGTTAATCAATTGTAGAGCAGGTATTGGCAGGAGTGGCTCTGCGAGCATTGCCTATTGTTTTTACAAGCATCCTGATTGGAGTTACCAACAAACTCTGGATTACATTTGGAGCAAAAAGGCAGACATTTACCCTCATAAACATCTGCAAGAGAGTTTGGAACGCCTCTTTCCCAGGGGGAAAAAATAGCATAAAGTTTGTTAAATAACGTAATTTGCTAGTTATAAACAAGCGCGTTGCTAATGGCTAATTGCTAATTGCTAATATAGGATTTTTACTGACCTTAGCCATTAGCCATTAGCGATTAGCAACGCTGCGAGAGATAACTACCAACTTGAGTTAAATAGGTATGCTTCAGGCGGGTCGTATTAAGAATTTTTTGCCATATTTCCTGGCGTGGCGAATTTAGCGCGAAAAACGTTGAGAAGGTACTATCGCTCCCTTATTGTCATGCAGGAACAACAGGTGGAACAGCGCGATACGCACCCAGAAGGTGCTACCAGACTTTGGCAACAGTCGTTTGGACTGTGCGATCGCATCCCCAGTCTGGATATTAACCTTTTGCGCGACAGACTGTCGCAGCAGCAAGAGGCGGGATCTGACAAAAATGGGTGCGAAACCAACCAGGATATTTTTTCACAACAGAAAAAACTAAAATTATCCCAAATCATATGGAACTCGATTTACAACATGCGATGGAAGAAAACTCCTTGCCAGATTTAATCGTGCCAGGAACTGTAGCGGCGGGTGTTACCGACCAGTGTGGCGAGGCACTAGATATTTCGTTAAAGTCGCCCCTACTGGCGGAATTGATAGATCTCTACACCTACGATCAATTAGAAACAGCGTTTGCAGCTTGTTTGCAAAAGTTGGAAACCCTGACGGGTTACCAACAACCAACTGACGAGCAAATTCAACAATTAGAATCGAGTCTTGCTCAAATGCAGTCAGAATTGGTGCAGATGCGTCAGGCAATGGCTAAGGCTTTTACTACTCAAAAGCATACCGAAAAACAGTATAACTTTGCTCAATCGATAGCTAATAACTGGGAAACGCGCGCTCAAATTGCCTTGCAAAAAGGCCATGAAAATTTAGCTAAAGAAGCTTTATACCGGCAGAAAGCGAACGCCAGTATTGCGGCTTCGCTGAGATTTAGTTTGGATTGGCAATTGCTTTTGTTAGATACGCTTAAACAAAACATCATTGAATTGGAAGTCAAACTTTCAGAAATTAAAATCCAAAAAGAATTACTCGCGGCACTAATAAATGCCAAAGGTATTCAGCAAATTGAATCAGCATTGAAAGCGAGGTGGCAACAATTGGAAATCCTGACAAATTTCGACCTACCTAATTCCGCACAAATTCAACGTTTGGAGTGGCTGATATCGCAAATGCAGTCAGATTTAGTTTATATCCGTGCCTGCACTACTCAAGCTACTACTGCTGAAAATAATACTCGAAAACAATTTTACTTAGCTCAATCTTTAGCCAACAACTGGCAACGACGCGCTCGGATATCCGCGCAAAATCGCGATGAAGCTCAAGTAAAAGAATGGTCTATCCGGCAAAAAGCCGATGCCGATAGTGCTGCTTGTCTAAAAATTATTTTGGATTTGCAAACTGCTCAAGTAGATCTACTCAAATATAACTTAAGTGCCCTGGAAATTACAATTTCTCAAGTGAAAACTGAGAAAGAGTTGCTGAAGGTATCCGCATCGCTGCAAAATTCGAGCGCTCGCGCCGACAATGGTAGCAATACCTCGCTGTAGGTAGTTGACGTGGGTTTGGCGCAATTTGTGTACCAATAGTTCACAAAATGGTAAAATAATTGGTAACTTGGAGCGAGGAAATAGCCATGAATGGCGCAAGTACCGATGGTTTTTACGACCTTACTACCAACGCCGATAATTTTCAGTTAACGGTAGGATTTCTGGCTGGACTGCCATTGGGATTGCGTGGGTTGGAGGGAAGCGATCGCATCGTCGGATCTGCTGCGCCTGAAATTATCTACGGCAATCAAGGTAACGATACCTTAATGGGTGCGGCGGGAAACGATGCGCTATTTGGCGGTAAGAACGAAGATCTCTTAATCGGAAACCAAGGTAGGGATCTATTATTTGGTGACGATGGTGCGGATACTGTTTTCGGCAGTCAAGATGACGACTACCTTTCTGGTAACCAAGGAAACGATGTCCTTTCTGGAGATAAAGGAAACGACTCGTTGCGGGGTGGGAAAGGCGATGACTTGCTGACAGGTTTAGAAGGAAATGATATTTTAATCGGCGACTTTGGTAGGGATACTTTAATCGGCGGTGCTGGGGAAGATACCCTAGTATTGCGAACCGATACAGGTGTAAATGATGCCGCTAGTGCGGATATTATCAGCGAGTTTAATAATGGGTTGGATCGAATTGGACTGACTGGAGGATTAACCGCAGCGGATCTTGCTTTAGAACCCGGTTCTCTCGGTCCCGGTATGGGAGATACGCTGATTAAAATTAGGGCATCGGGTGCAATTTTGGCTTGGGTGGAAGGAGTATTGCCAAATCAAATAGGAAGCGATCGCTTCATCTCTGTTGATACCTTACTCACCACCGAAGGCGATGCGGTTAACAACCTGCTATCTGCCATCCCTCTAGATAGCAGCATTGTGCGAACCGAAACCCTATCTTCCACCCCAATTAATATTACTCTTGATTCATTACCCCCACCTTTCCAAACTCCCAGCGTTGCCAAACCCGCCCAAGTAATTCCGATTCCAGAAAACCCCGTTTTGCAAGTCCCACCCGGTTTTCAAGTTAACGTTTTTGCCGCCGGATTAGACAAACCTCGCTGGTTAGCAACAACCCCCACTGGCGATGTATTAGTAACCGAAACGCCAGAAAATCGCATTCGCTTGCTGCGGGATACCAACGGGGATGGCGTCGCCGATATTCGGACTACTTTCGCCGGTCCAGAAAATGGGTTAAATTTACCGTTTGGCATGGCATTCGCAGGGGGATATTTCTATCTTGGCAATACGAATGCTGTGGTGCGGTTTCCCTACAGCAACGGAGAATTACAAATAACAGGAACGGGGGAAAAAATTGCCGACCTACCCAGCGGCGGACACTGGACGCGCAACCTTGCCGTTTCTCCAGATGGACAGAAATTATATGTCTCAATTGGGTCTTTATCTAATGTCGATCCAGAACCGGCACCGCGCGCTTCAGTAATTGTGATGAACCTGGACGGGTCGAATCGCCAAACTTTTGCTTCGGGGTTAAGAAACCCGACGGGACTCGATATTAATCCGATTACCGGCAAACTTTATACTGTCGTCAACGAACGGGATGGATTAGGCGATGACTTGGTTCCAGACTTCCTCACAAGTTTAAGTTCAGGCGAATTTTATGGTTGGCCTTATACTTATCTTGCACCCAATAAACTCGATCCCCGTCGCACAGTTAACGGACAAAGCGAACGTCCGGATTTAGCAGCAAGTACTAAAACGCCTGATGTATTGTTCCAAGCGCATTCAGCACCTTTGGGACTGCAATTTTATGACGGTCAAACTTTCCCGCAAGAGTATCGCAATGGTGCGTTTGTTGCGTTTCGAGGTTCTTGGAATCGGGATCGAGGAACGGGTTATAAAATTGCCTTTGCACCTTTTAGTGCCGATGGTCGTCCTTTAGGTTATTACCAAGATTTTCTGACGGGTTTTCTGGTAAATCCATCTGTGCCGACGACTTGGGCAAGACCTACAGGTTTGCAAACTTTATCTGATGGTAGTTTACTATTAACCGATGATACGAATAACCGGATTTATCGGATTCAGTATCGGGGTTAGTTTGGGTGTAGTTTTCAAAATCTCCTTCCATAACCCCCTTTTTAAATGAACCGCCAAGACGCCATAGACGCGCAGCGGCTTCCCGTAGGGTAGAACGCCAAGAAGAAGAAGAGGAAGATAAGAGGGGTTGTCGATCCGGATTTGGTATGAGATGGATGCGATAGCACAGATAATCCCATTAGACCGTTTTCCCTTCAATCTGTAACAGATCCCCCTAAATCCCCCTTAAAAAGGGGGACTTTAACTTCTTCGGTTCTCCCCTTCGTAACTTCTTCGGTTCTCCCCTTCGTAACTTCTTCGGTTCTCCCCTTCGTAACTTCTTCGGTTCT
>NZ_JBHFNP010000271.1:0-4794 GCF_041929235.1 Microseira sp. BLCC-F43 | reverse complement strand
TTCCCAAGACCCATACTTTTTCTTGACAACTGTACCTTTTAACTTGGTTTTTGCTTATGGCAGGGAGTGTCAAGATGATTGAATGATACCACAAGCGATTTGCTCGTTTCGTCGTTGCAGATTTCCCTTGCCTGATTCGATTCGGCATCGGTACTCCTGCACTCCAAAGGAACGCTCGCATTCATCTCAACACGCTCCGCTGCACGTACAGTGTGAGGCTTATGCTGTTTGAGCTAAGGACTGGGGAAAGCGAGTTTACGGTCAGATACAACAATCTTGGATGTTCAACTGTATCGCAAGTTACCCACTCTAGCCCCTAGACCCTCCCCAGCTTATTGACTTTTTTTTGCAAAAGTAGTTGACTTTAATTGGCAAATGCTTAAAAATATATTAAGCAGTTGTTGCCACTAACTCTCTATAGAAAGTGGCGAAAGTTCCCTATTAAGAAAAAACATAAGTTGGAGTTGTGAGAAAAAAAATACTACTAGGTGCAAGTTCAGCACTAATAGCACTGACAAGTATTGCCATTATTAATGCAGTTCAGAAAGTGCCGCAAGCGATCGCTCACCACACTCGGGAGCATCGAGTGCAACAGCCAATCGCCCAAAATACTATCACCCAGCTGAGAATTGCCTTCCCTTCCCGCAGAGACTCGACGGACTTGCAAAATAAGGCGAATCAGGTGGCGCAGTTCCTCTCGCGGGAACTGGGAATGCCCGTAGAAGCGCTAGTATCGGATGAAACCGCCGCTGTTGAAGCCCTAAGAGCCAACCGCGTCGATGTGGCGTTCTTAAGCAGCCGTCCCGCCATTCGAGCGGAACAAGCGACGGGAGCGCGGATGGTACTGGCAGAAGTGCGTTCCGACTATTCCGGTGGAAATACTTACGATTCGATTTTGGTGGTGCGAAAAGATAGCCCCCTGCGTACCCAAGCGAACCCGCAACAAACCCTCAACCAATTGCGCGGAAGAAGAATGGCGTTTGCTTCTCGCACCTCTGGCTCGGGATTTATTATCCCGACGGGGGATTTAGTCGGTCGGGGGATTGTTACTGGGCCAGATCGGTTGGATAGTTTCTTTAGCCAAGTTACCTACGGCGATGGCTACAGCAGTGCGTTGCAAGCCGTGTTGCGGGGACAGGCAGATGTAGGCGCTGTATCGGAATATGCTTTAAATCCCCCGTGGATTACGCCAGCGGAAGCTTCCCAGTTGCGAGTTTTGTATTCGATTCCCGGCGTACCAGCCCATGGAATTGTAATTGATGACGATGTTCCAGCAGCGATGCGCGATCGCATTATCAACGCGCTGATGAAATTAAATCAGCCCGCCAATAACGGCATGTTCCGCGCCCTGTATAATTCAACAGAGTTGCGCCGAGTTGACCACGCTCGTCACCTCGCGCCAATGCGTCAAGCATTGCAACGCGCCAGATTAGAACCATAGAGAAATTTCAGATTTAAGATTGCAGATTTTAGATTTGAAATTTAAAGTCTGCAATCTGCAATCTGCAATCTGCAATCTGCAATCGCTAAATTACCAATGACTATTGAGTGCGAAAATCTAGAAACCGGATACAACAAAGCTCTTAAACGTCCTATCCTGAATGGGATTAGTTGTACGATTGAACAGGGTGAATTTGTAGCACTGTTAGGATTAAACGGTGCTGGAAAATCTACTCTATTAAGGGCAATGTTGGGGTTAGTTCCCTGGCAAAAGGGAGAAATCAGAATTAATACTTTAACGATGACTCCTCATACTTTGCCCAAAATTCGCCGCGATGTGGCGATGATATTTCAAGGCGGGGGATTAATTCGTCAATTGTCTGCCTTGGATAACGTGCTGTGCGGACGTTTGGGAGAATTGTCGAGTTGGGAGACTTTTTGGGGATTTGGGGAGAGCGATCGCCAGATTGCCCTAAGATTGCTATCATCGTTGGGATTGGAAGATTTAGCTTACCAGAAAACCGGGAAACTCAGCGGGGGACAGCAACAGCGGGTAGCGATCGCGCGCGCGTTAATTCAATCCCCTCAAATTTTACTCGCAGATGAGCCGATCACGGGTTTAGATGTCTTAGCAACGCGACAGGTGATGGATACTTTTGCCAAATTACACGCAGAGGGCATGACGATTGTAACCGTGTTGCACGACCTGGCGATTGCATCGACCTACGCCAAACGCGCCATTGTCCTCGATGCAGGTCGTATAGTTTATGATGGCCCCTGTCACGAGCGAATTTTAGATTTCAGATTAGCTAATCGGTAATCGGAAGCACAATTACCAATTACCAATTACCAATTACCAATTTTTAGATTGGAGTTAACTTTAGAGTGAGAAAATCCTTACAACCAGACAATAAATACAACATCAAAAATTTGCTGAATTGGTTAAGTCGCCTGGGCATTTTTGCGAGCGTAATTCTAGTTTATGTTTGGGCATTTCAAGGACTGAAAATAAACCAAGCGATCGTTGAAGATAGCTGGAAATACGTCGTTACTTTTTTGAAAGATTTCTGGCCTCCGAATTTTGAAATTATAGATATTGCCGTAAAAGCCTTAATTGAAACCATCCAGATGTCGATATGGGGAACCACAATCGGCGCAATTATATCCCTACCCATTGCTATTTTAAGCGCCAGAAATTTAGCACCTCGTTGGTTACAATGGATAGCGAACTTGCTGCAAAATGCCGTGCGTTCCGTACCTTCGATTGTTTTAGGATTGATATTTGTCGCAGCAATTGGACTCGGCGCACCCGCAGGTACTTTAGCTTTAGGAATTTACACAATTGGATATTTGGCGAAGTTTTATCAAGAAGCAATTGAATCAGTTGATGCGCGTTCGATAGAATCGTTAAGAGTAGGTGGAGCTTCTTGGATACAAATTGCTCAATACGGCATTTTACCGCAAGTGTTGCCCTTGGGATTGGGTTACACCTTGTATATGTTTGAATATAATATTCGCGCCGCTTCGGTTTTAGGTGCAGTCGGTGCGGGTGGGATTGGGTTTCAATTGAAAACCTATATTGATAGTTTTGAGCGGACAAAAGCAGCGACGATTATGCTCGTGCTGTTAGTTGTTGTAACTTTAATTGATACTATCAGTAGCAAATTGCGTCAGAGGTTAGAGTCGATGTAGTTCTAACGATAGAGTTGGCTTAGTTTAAACTTTATTGAACGCGCTTTCATCCCCATCCCCTTGTGGGTGGGGATGAAAGCGCGGCTTGCATAAAGGGGTTCGATACCCCTTTATGCAAGCTATCTCTTTTCAAGATAGCGAGTCACCGCGTTGTCTTTGAGTTTCAATATAGCGCTATACAGCCTCTTCAGAAATGCCGCCAACGGATGAATAGAACGTGCCATCGCTCCACAGACCCGAACCCCAAAAGCAGCGTCTTTTTAGCTCCTTAAAAATATTGAAAATATGCACCGCAGAAATCGACTTCATTGTTTTAGCAATTTCTACAGGTGCAGTTGTATGATCCGCTTGCACAAACAAGTGAACGTGGTCGGGCATCACTTCAATTGCGTGAAGTATCCAGCCGTAGGTCTTGCAGACCTCACCCAATATTCGCTTCAGCTCCACCGCCACCGCCCCTTCAAGAACTTGGTGGCGGTACGGACAAAAGATAATGTGATAGCCTAAGCAGTGTTGAGCATGAGAGGACGACAGTATTTTCATTGTTTGGCGTGTGTTGAAAAGACATATAAAGCACGGTAACATAATTGTGTCAAAGCGCATCAGCCACTAATGAAACGAACTGTTAGCATTCCAGTAAACTTGCCAGCAAACAGGTTTCTCCCTTTGATGGGCGAATGTGCAGAAATATTTAACAAGCACATTGACTGGGCTGTCGCTAACAAAAGCTACAACAAAAACAAGGCACACAAGGAACTTTATCACTCACTAAGAATCGAGCATCCTTGCGTGCCTTCTGCTTTGTTGCAAACCGTTAGAGATAATGCGCTAGAGGCAATTAAAGCCACCAAGTTTAAACGCATTCCCAGAAAGAAACCAACATCAGGATTGAGATATGACAAGCGCACCATGACATTGAGGGGAAAGCAATTAACCCTTAGCTGCATCGGTAAGCGAGTTAGCTTAATCCTTGATGTACCAGAGTATTTTGCGGAAGTTTTTGAAACTTGGAAGTTTTGCGGAGCAACCGTTACCTACGCCAAAAATGCCAAACAGTTTTGGGTGAGACTGGTGTTTGAAACGGAAAATCCGAGCCTCTGTCACGGCAAGATTCAAGGTATTGACCGTGGTTTGTACCATCAAGCTGTTACCAGCGACGGTCAATTCTTCAGCTCCTCGAAAATCAGAGCAACACAAAGGAGATACTTATACAATCGGCGTAAACTCCAACAAAAAGGCACTCTCCGCGCCAAACGTCGCCTTAAAGCAATGTCTGGTCGTGAGAAGCGGTTCATGAAGGATGCGAACCATTGTGTGAGTAAAAAACTTGCCAATCAGTCAGGGATAGCTGTTTTTGTGCTGGAAGATTTGTCTAGTATTCGCACTTCTTCCCGTGGTAAGAAGGTCAACAAATGGTTAAGTAGTTGGCCTTTTTATCAACAAGAACAGTTCTTGACCTACAAAGCAGAAGCTTTAGGAAAACGGGTGGTGCATATCAGCCCGCGCTATACCAGTCAAAAATGCAATGTTTGCAAGCATATTAAAAGAACTTTTCGGCATAAGTCCAGATTCCACTGTAAAAATTGCGGACATCGAACTCATGCCGATTTTAATGCTGCTTTAAACATTCGCGACGACTATATTCTCTCTTCTACCCAACAA